>NZ_JAGPXQ010000018.1:0-117200 GCF_018070435.1 Micromonospora sp. C51
CACCCACCCACCTCTGTTGATCATGAGGTTAGCGGCACTGTTGAAGATCAAAGCGGCCGCTAACCTCATGATCAACAGGGCTTTGGCAGCGGTCAGATCATGCGGGAGGACCAGAGGAGGCTGAACGCGCCGGCGCAGAGGGCCAGCAGCAACGCGATGCCGGCGTACCACTGGGTGATCTCTCTCGGTTCGGTGCGGAAGCCGATCGAGCTGCCCATGTCCTGGTAGACCTGCTTCAGCTCGTTGACCGTGGCCGCCTCGTAGAAGAACCCCTCAGTGGTCTCGGCCAACTCGGCCAGGGCGAGCCGGTCCACCGGTACCCGCTGCAACTGGCCACCGATGTCGACGTGCCCGGAGTCGGTGCCGAAGGCGATGGTGGAGACCGGCACGTTCGCCGCCTGCGCCGCGGCGGCCGCCTCCTCCACCGACCGCCCGGCCGTGCGGAATCCGTCGGAGAGCAGCACGATCCGGGCCGGCGGGATACCGGCCGCCCCGTCGGCCGGCACCGACCGGATCGCCTCCAGACAGGTGAAGACGGCCTCGCCGGTGGCCGTCGCCTCGGCCAGCACCAACCCCTCGATCGCACTGGTCACGGCCGGGCGGTCCTTCGTCGGCGGCACCAGCACGTTTGCCGACTTGGCGAACGAGACCAACCCCAGGTTGTACGTCTCGGGCAGCTCCGCCACGAACTGCATGGCCGCCTCCTGGGCCGCCTCCAGCCGGTTCGGTGGCACATCGTCGGCCTGCATGGACAACGACACGTCGATGGCCAGCATGATGGTGGCCCGCTCCAGCGGCTCCCGGGTGTCGACCGCGGGCCGGGCCAACGCACCGGCCAGCACCAGCAGGGCCAGCAGGAACGCGGTGGCCGGCAGGTGCCGGCGCCAGCCGAGGCCCTTCGGCGCCACGGTACGCAGCAGGTCCACGTTGGTGAACCGCAGCGCGTAGTCGCGCCGGCGCAGCTGCCGCCAGACGTACAGCGCGGCGAGGGCGAGCACCGGCAGCACGGCCAGCAGCCACCAGGGTTGCAGCAGTCGGATCATCTCGTCGTCCCTCGGGTGCGGGCATGCCGCTGGGCGGCCACGAAGCGCACCATGTCCAGCAGCCAGTCTCGGTCGGTACGCAGTCGCAGGTGAGCGGCGCCGGCGGCGCGCAACGCGGCGGAGATCTCCGCCCGCTGGGCCGCCGCGGCTGCCGCGTAACGGTGCCGCAGGCTCGGGTCGGCGGTCTGCACCTCGTGCAGTTCGCCGGTCTCCGGGTCGACCACCGGGAGCACCCCGACGTCGGGTAGTTCCAGCTCCCGCGGGTCGACCACCTCGATCGCGAGCAGGTCCTGTCGTACCCGCAGCTTGCGCAGCGGACGCGCCCACTGGGCCGGCGGGGCGAGGAAATCGGAGATGACCACGGCGACACCGCGCCGCCGGGGCGGGCGGTTGAGCATGTCGATGAGCGCCCCGAGGTCACCCCGGCCGGGCCGGATCTCGGTGCCGGCGATGGCCCGCAGCATGCCCTGGGCCTCCTTGCGTCCGGACCGGGCCGGCAGACGGACCAGTCGCCCCGGGCCGGCCGGGGGCGGCTCCCGCCGGCCACGGCGGGGCACCGGGACGTCGCCGCCGCTGCCGACGACCGCACCGATCCGGTTGCCACCCCGGACGGTCAGGTGCGTGATCGCGGCGGCCGCCGCGATCACCACGTCCCGCTTGAGCCACCGGCCGGTGCCGAAGTCCAGACTCGCCGACAGGTCCACCGCCAGCCACGTCTCCAGTTCACGGTCGGCCACGGTACGCCGCACGTGCGGGGTGGTGGTTCGGGCGGTCACCGGCCAGTCCATCCGGCGCACGTCGTCGCCGGGGCGGTACTCGCGCGACTCGCCGGCCTCGCTGCCCGGCCCGGGCAGCAGGCCGGCGTAGTCGCCCTGAAGGAGGCCGTCGAGTTTGCGGGTCACCAGCAGTTGCAACCGGGACAGCACGGCACCGGAACGGTTGGTGGCCGCCAGTGGATCCGGCTCACCGGGTCGAGGGGTGGTCGAGGTCACGGCCGCTGCCCGAGCCACCCCGAGGTAGGTGCCACCGCCCCGACGGGCGGGGTGGCCTGCTGCCGGGGCGCCACCGACGGCAGCGGGATGGTCGACATCACCCGGTGCACCACGTGGTCGGCCGGCACGTCGTCGGCGAGCGCGTCGTAACTGAGCACCAGCCGGTGCCGGAGGATGTCCGGCGCGATGTCCTGTACGTCCTGCGGCAGGGCGTAGTCGCGACCGCGGAGCAGGGCCAGCGCCCGGGTGGCCCGGACCAGCCCGAGCGAGGCCCGGGGGCTGGCACCGTACTGGATCAGTTGCGCGACGTCGGGCATG
Organism: Micromonospora sp. C51; assembly: GCF_018070435.1. Classification (NCBI taxonomy): domain Bacteria; kingdom Bacillati; phylum Actinomycetota; class Actinomycetes; order Micromonosporales; family Micromonosporaceae; genus Micromonospora; species Micromonospora sp. C51. The sequence goes on from NZ_JAGPXQ010000018.1 coordinate 2,354, forward strand.
CCGTGTTCCGCCGGCGTACGGGTGGCCAGCACCAGCCGGACCGCGTAGTCGACCAGAGCGTTGTGGACGAAGACCTGGTCGGCCTTGTGTTGCAGGGCGATCAGATCCTCGGTGTCGAACACGGCGGTGGGCTCGGGCGGAGCGACGCCCATCCGGTAGACGATCTCCCGCTCCTCGGCGTCGGTCGGGTAACCCACGATGATCTTCATGAGGAAGCGGTCCCGCTGCGCCTCCGGCAGTGGGTACACCCCTTCCTGTTCGATCGGGTTCTGCGTCGCCATCACCAGGAACGGGTTCGGTACCCGGTGGCTCTCGCCGCCGATCGACACCTGCCGCTCGCTCATCACCTCCAGCAGCGCGGACTGCACCTTCGCCGGCGCCCGGTTGATCTCGTCGGCGAGCAGGAAGTTGACGAAGACCGGGCCCAGCTCGACGTCGAACTTCTCACTGGACTGCCGGTAGATCCTGGTGCCCATGATGTCCGCCGGCACCAGGTCCGGGGTGAACTGCACCCGGGCGAACGATCCGCCGACCACCCTGGCGAGGGTCTCCACCGCGAGGGTCTTGGCCACCCCCGGTACGCCCTCCAGCAGACAGTGCCCGCGGGCGAGCAACGCGACGAACATCCGCTCGACCATCCGGTCCTGCCCGACGATCACGCGCTTGATCTCGAACAGTGCCCGCTCCAGCAGGGAGGCGTCCTGCGCCGGCGTGGTCGGCGGTGCGGGCACCTGTGGTTGCGCCCCGTTCGGCGGCGGGGCGTCGGGCGTGGTCGGCTGGGCCACTGGTCCTCCACAGCGTGATCGGTCGTCGCGGCGTGTGCGGTACCAAGCCTCGCATGCCCGACTGAGTACCGACGGAGGGAGCGACCGATTTCCGCCACGCCGTTCCGGGACGGAGGAATCGCCGATCGCCAGTGGACAAAAGCCGCCCCGGCGTGTGTACCATTCATCCGTCGCCGGGCGGCTTCCCCCGTGGCCGCCCGGCGCTCACTCTTCCCCGCCGTCCTAGACTGAGCGGGATGACCCACCCCGACAGCCCCGCCGAAGCACTACCGTGTTCGGCCCGCGGGTGTCGTGCCGCGGCCCGATGGGCACTGCACTGGAACAATCCCCGCCTGCACGCGCCGGAGCGGCGCAAAACCTGGCTCGCCTGTGACGTGCACCGGTCGTCACTCGGCGACTTCCTCGGCGCACGGGCCTTTCTGCGCGAGGTCACCCCGCTGGCGGGATCGCCTACGCTCGAAGAGTGGACGCGTACAACGAAAAGCCGGCCCGGTGAGCGCGAGGAGTGAGCTTGCGAGCCCCGCAGTCGCGAACGAAAGGCTTGCACCGTGAGCGCGAGGAGTGAGCTTGCGAGCCCCACAGTCGCGAACGAAAGGTCGGCACTGTGAGTGATGACGCGCCTGAGGTCCGGCTGCCGGACGCGCCGACCAGCCCGCTCGAACCGTGGCCGGAAACCGTCAACTGGCAGTCGATCTCGACCGACCTGATCTGGGTGGAACTGCTGCGCCTGGCGGCCGGGGTGGCCGTCGTCTCGGCGGTGCTCGGTGTCGGTTGGGCGCTTACCGGTTCCTGGCCGTTCGGCTTGGCGCTCGGTGCCGTCGGGTTGTTCGCTCTGTGGCGGGTGGTGACCATCGTCCGGGCGGTACGGGCCTGGGGCTACGCCGAACGTGAGGACGACCTGCTGGTCCGGCACGGTCTGCTGGTCCGCCGGCTGTCCATCGTCCCGTACTCGCGGATGCAGTTCGTCGATGTGAGCGCCGGTCCGCTGGAACGGGCGTTCGATCTGGCGACAGTGCAGCTGCACACCGCAGCCGCGGCGAGCGATGCCCGGGTGCCGGGGCTGCGTCCGGCGGAGGCGTCCCGGCTGCGAGACCGCCTGACCGCGCTCGGCGAGGACCGGGCGGAAGGACTGTGAGCGGGTCGGCCGGTCCGGGTCCGGACCGGACCCCGCCCACCTCGGACGAGCGGCAGCACGTCGGAAACGCGGTGGGCGACCAAGCTCCCGGTCCGCCCGCCGGACGCGCTGTGCCGGCGATGCCCGCCGAGGCAGCATCGTCCGACCACGCTGTGCCGGCGGCCGAGGCACCACCACCGGGCGCGGGTCCACCGCCGGGCCCGTATCAGGTAGCCGGGCCGTCATCGCCGTCCGGTGCGCCGCAGCCGCCCGCCGGGTGGGTCGGTCCGCCGCCGCAGGATCCGTCGGCGCGGCAACGGCTGCATCCGTTGAGTCCCGCGCTGCACGGCGCCAAGTCGCTGGTCGTGGTCATCGCCGGGCTGTCCTGGTCGACCCTGTCCCGGGTCGGGTTCGGTTGGTTCGTCGCGATGGTGATCGTGCTCGCGCTCGGCGCGAGCGTGCTGGCCGTGGTCAGCTGGTACAACACCGGCTACCAGGTGGTGGGCCGGGAACTGCGCATCCACGAGGGGCTGCTCTGGCGGCGTACCCGGGCGATTCCGCTGGAACGGCTCCAGGCCGTCGAAGTGGTTCGGCCGCTGCTCGCGCAGCTCACCGGGCTGGCCGAGCTGCGCCTGGAGGTGGTCGGCGGCGGCAAGACCGAGGCGCCACTGGCGTACCTCAGTGTCACCGAGGCCGCGGCGCTGCGACAGCGCCTGCTGACCCTGGCCGGCCACCCCTCCGGTGCGGCGCCGGCGGGCCCGGCGCAGCCGGTGCCGGGCGGTGCCGAGCCACCTCCGCCACCCGGCCGTCCGCTGCACGCGGTGAGCAACCGGGACCTGCTGATCAGTCAGCTGCTGACCCCGCAGGCGTTTCTGCTGCCCTTCGGCGTGGCTTTCGTGGCGACGCAGTTCCTGTCCGAGGGGTCCTGGTCCTTCATCGCGGTGGCGAGCACGCTCACCGCGATGGCCGGGGTCCTGCTGCAACCCGTCCGACGGGTCCTCGACGACTGGCGGTTCCAGCTGGCCCGCGACGACGACCGGCTGCGCATCCGCAACGGCCTGCTGGAGACCAGGTCGCAGACCGTACCGTTGCACCGGGTGCAGACCGTACGGGTGACCTGGCCGTTGCTGTGGCGGATGAAGGGCTGGCTGCGGCTGCGGCTGGAGGTGGCCGGTTACGCCGCCGGCGAGGCCGACGAGCGCAACCGGCCGGACCGGCTGCTGCCCGTCGGAGACCAGCCGACCGGCGAGATGATCGTCGCCGAGGTGCTGCCCGGGGTCGCGCTGTCATCGTTGCCGCTGCGGCCACCACCGGCCCGGGCCCGCTGGGTCAACCCGCTGAGCCGCCAGGTGCTCGGCGCCGGCCTGACCGAGCAGGTGCTCGCCGTCCGTTCCGGCCTGCTCACCCGCCAGCTGACGATCGTGCCGTACGCCCGGTTGCAGAGCGTCCGGGTGGTGCAGGGGCCGGTGCAGCGCATGCTCGGGTTGGCCACCGTGCACGCCGACACCGCGGGTGGGGCCGGCGCGGCGGCGGCGGACCGGGACCTCGCCGACGCCTGGGCCTTGGCGGCGGAGTTGACCGCCCGGGGTCAGGCCGCCCGCCATGCGGGCTGACCTGACGCGGCGACGGAGTCAGCGGGGAGCGGGAACGGCGGAGGACGTCACGGGTGCCGGCTCGGCGGTCGAGGTGTCGGTCGGGGCGGCGCGGGCCTTTCGGCGGGCCCACCAGCGTTCGGCCCACCCGACCACCAGGAAGGTCATCCCGACGTACGCCCAACCGACCAGCACGTCGATCACGTAGTGCTCGCCGCTGTAGACCAGCGTGAAGGTCATCGCCAGCGGGTAGGCCAGCAGCAGCGGCCACCAGCGGCGCCGGACGTTACGCAGGAAGAACAGCACCACGAACAGGGCGAAGGCGGTGTGCAGCGACGGCATCGCGGCCACCGGGTTGGAGGCCAGCTGCCCGGCGTTGAGCAGGTTGCCCGCGCCGTGCATGCCGAACGCCTTCCAGCCCCGGGTGGAGATCCGGGCGACCTCCTCGATCAACCCGTTCTGCGCCGCCCACCACGGTGGCGCGGCCGGGTAGAGGAAGTAGGTGATCAGGCCGGTGGCGCAGAGGAAGAACCAGCGACGCATGAACGCCGCCCACCGGCTGCGCTCGACCATCCAGAGCACCGCCGCGGCGGCCAGCGCCGCCACGAAGTGCGAGAAGTACACCCAGCTGACCAGGACGTCCCACCAGCGCACCTCCGGCTGGTACAGGTGCTGCTGCAACCAGACGGTCGGCACCTGACCGTCCATGGCCCAGCCGAACATCAGACGGTCGGCCAGGATCAACTCGTAGGCGTGCGGCACGGTCCCGTCGTGGTAGGCGAACCCACGGGAGAGGTTGTAGGCGACCAGTAGCAGCACCACCGGCACCCAGTCCCGGGCGAAGCGTAGGTGGCTGCGCCAGGGGCGGGCGGAGTACCAGGCGATGGTGCCGGCCCAGATCCAGAAGAACGCGTACACCGGGTCGGTGGGCAGGCCGATGACGAGCCAGCCAGCCACGAAGGCGACGCCCCAGACCGACATCGCGATCACGCGGCGGCGCCCACCGTCGCGCGGGGTGGGCGGCTCGGTGGAGGCTGGGGGCTGGGGGTCGGTGACGGCAGACATCGCGGACAAGGTTAGCGGCGACCCGCGCCCGACCGGCGGCAGGAGCACCTGCGGTGCCGTGGCGGGCGTGGCGCATCTGCCCGGCCGCGTGGCCCGAGCCCCGCCGAGGACCTACGCTGTGGCCATGCAGGAGCTACCGGATCAAGCCCTGGCCCCGGGTCTGACCGCCCAGGTCGAGTTGACCGTCACCGACGCCGACACCGCCCAGGCGGTCGGCTCCGGCGACGTTCCGGTGCTCGGCACGCCACGGGTGCTCGCCCTGGCCGAAGCGGCGACGGTGGCTGCCACCGCCGGCCACCTGCCGAACGGCTCGACCACCGTGGGCACCCGGGTGGAGCTGGAGCACCGGGCCGCGACACCGGTGGGCCGCATGGTCGCGGCGCAGGCCCGGCTGACCGAGGTGGAGCGGCGGCGGCTGGTGTTCGAGATCACCGTCACCGAGGGCGGGCAGACCGTCGCCGAGGGGCGGGTGGAGCGGGCCCTGGTCGACCGGCACCGGTTCCTGGCACGCGCCGATAGGCCAGCATGACGACCACCGGCCGGTTCGTCGAGGTCGCCGACCGGGTGCTCGTGCTGCGTGAGCCGGTGCTCGCGGTCAACGTGACGTTGGTGCTGGGCGACGGCGCGGCGCTGCTGGTCGATACCCTCTCCACCGCCGGGCAGGCGACCGAACTGGCCGCCGCCGTACGCGCGGTCACCACCGATCCGCTCACGCTGGTGAACACCCACCACCACTACGACCACTGCTTCGGCAACGCCACGCTGGCCGGTGAACCGGCCCGCCCGGTCTGGGCGCACGAACTGGCCGCCGCGACCATCCGCGACGAGGCGGACCGGCTGCGCCGGGAGGCGTACGCGGAGTTGCATCCCACGCATCCGGAACTCGCCGCCGAGCTGGCCGACACCGCGCTGCTGGCGCCCACCCACACGGTGCGCACCGAGGCGATCCTCGATGTCGGTGGCCGACAGGTGGTGCTCCGCCATCCCGGGCGGGGGCACACCGACGCCGACCTCGTCGTCCAGGTGCCCGACGCCGACCTGCTGGTCGCCGGTGATCTTGTCGAGCAGGCCGGTCCCCCGGCGTTCGAGGACTCGTACCCGTTGCAGTGGCCGGACGCGCTGGCTGAGCTGTCGCGGTCGATCTCACCGGCGACAGTGGTCGTGCCCGGGCACGGCGAGCCGGTCGACGCGGAGTTCGTCCGGGCCCAGCACGCTCAGCTGGTGGAGCTGGCCTGGCTGATCCGGGCCGGGCACACCGGCGGCGCACCACCGGAGCGGGTGGCCGCCGACGCCCCGTTCCCGGCCCGTCACGCGCTGACCGCCGCCCGGCGCGGGTACGCCGAACTCGACGGCACCGCCTGACCTCGTTCCCACGATCGACGCCGCCGGTCGGCCGGCCGGTGGATCTTCCGGCCAGCCGGGCTGATGGTCAGTCACCGAAGCGTTGTCGCACCTCGGCGCGGGTGGGCATGGCGACCGCACCACCGGGACGTTCGCAGACCAGGCCGGCCACGCGCAGGGCGTAGCCGACCCGCTCGTGCCAGCCGGACGGTCCGACCGGCTCGCCGTCGGTCAGCAGGTCGGCGACGAGGGCGGCCATCACCGAGTCACCTCCGCCGGTGGCATCGACGGCGTCGACCTTCGGGGCGGGTACGCGTACCGGATCGGCGGCCGCGGCGGCGACCACCGCGCCGGCCGCGCCGAGGGTGACCACGACCGTGGCCGCGCCGAGTTCGCGCAGGTAGACCGCCACCGACTCGACCGGTTCACCTGGATAGAGCAGCTCCGCGTCGGCGGCGCTGAGCTTGACCAGGTGCGCCCCGGCGGCGAATTCGGCGACCACCTCGCGCAGCCCGGCCAGCGCCTGCGGGCCGGCCAGCAGCCGGGGTCGGACGTTCGGATCGAACACCCGCAGCCCCGGGGCAGCCGCCCAGGCCCGGCGGGCGGTGGCCAGCGTCGTCGGCGCCAGCAGCACGATCGAGCCGCAGTAGAGCACGTCGGCGCCCTCGACCAACGTGACGTCGAGTTCGTCGGGACCGAGCAGCGCGTAGGAGGGCGGCTCGCCGTAGAAGCGGAAGTCCGGTTCCGCGCCGGAGAAGGTGGCCACGGCCAGCGTGGTCGGCACCGCGGCGGTCACCGCGCCGGTCAGGCCCACCTGCTCGGCAGTGAGAAAGTCGCGGATCCGACCGGCGAGCACGTCGTCGCCGAGCGACCCGACGAACTGCACGGTGCCACCGAGCCGGGCGACACCGACGGCGACGTTCAGCGGTCCCCCGCCGATCGCCTGCCGGTAGACCGGCGCGCCGTCGCACTCGGTGTCCAGCAGGTCGACGAGCGCCTCGCCGAGCACCACCGCGTATCCCATCGTCAGGTCCTTCCGTCTGCCGTACGTGATGCCAGGCTGGCACAGCGGGTGTGTGCCGGGGCGTGGAAGCCACCGTATTGGCGCGACCTGGGGGCCGCGCACCGGGTCCGTTTCACACATCGAGGGGTGGCTATTGCGCGGAGCGGGCCGGCGTGGTGGGATGATGATGCCGGGTGGCGCGGGGCTGCGCGTCCACCGGTGCCGGGCTTCACATCGCGCGAGGGCATTCACGCGTCGACACTCCGCTGGCGACAGCGTGCCGGGCTGGGCCATCCGTCCCCATCCGCACGGTCGCCGCGTAGCCGCATTTTCGCCCGCAGCAGCGGGGGCGGCACCACACCCGCCACCCGCGCGTTCGGCGGGGCGCACCCACGTGGTGCGCTCCCGAGTCAGGAGAAACCCGTGCACCGTCCACGCTTGGCCGCGCTGCTAACCGCGGCCTTCACTCTTCTCGCGGGTGCGGTCGTCGTGACCGCCAGCCCCGAGCCGGCCGCCGCGCACGGCGCGGCGATGACGCCGGGCGCCCGCACCTTCCTGTGCTGGCGCGACGGCCTCACCCAGACCGGCGAGATCAGGCCGAACAACCCGGCCTGCGCTGCCGCCGTCGCGCAGAGCGGGACGAACTCGCTCTACAACTGGTTCAGCGTGCTGCGTTCGGACGCCGGCGGTCGCACCACCGGCTTCATCCCGGACGGCCAGCTGTGCAGCGGCGGGGCCACCGGCTTCCGCGGCTACGACCTGGCCCGCAACGACTGGCCGCTGACGCACCTGACGGCCGGCCGGTCGATCGAGTTCAAGTACAGCAACTGGGCCCACCACCCGGGCACGTTCTACTTCTACGTCACCCGGGACAGCTGGAGCCCCACCCGGGCGCTGGCCTGGAGTGACCTGGAGGCCCAGCCGTTCCTGACGGTGACCAACCCGCCGCAGCGCGGCGCGGTCGGCACCAACGACGGCCACTACTACTTCACCGGCAACCTGCCGTCGAACAAGAGCGGCCGGCACATCATCTACTCCCGGTGGGTCCGCTCGGACAGCCAGGAGAACTTCTTCGGCTGCTCCGACGTGGTGTTCGACGGCGGCAACGGTGAGGTGACCGGCATCGGCGGCAACCAGACCACGCCGCCGCCGAACCCGACCACCCCGCCGCCGAACCCCACCACCCCGCCGCCGAACCCGACCACGCCCCCGCCGAACCCGACCACCCCGCCGCCGGGCCCCGGTGGCTGCACCGCCACGGTCAAGGTGACCAGCAGTTGGTCCGGTGGGTTCCAGGGTGAGGTCGAGATCCGCAACACCGGCACCTCAGCGCTGAGCGGCTGGACCGCGAACTGGAGCTGGCCCGGTGGTCAGCAGATCAGCCAGGTTTGGAACGCCACCCAGACCACGTCCGGATCTTCGGTGACGGCCCGCAACGTGTCGTACAACGGCTCCGTCGCGGCCAACGGCAGCACGACGTTCGGCTTCCTCGCCAGCGGCAGTGGCGCGACGCCGACGGCGACCTGCGCCAGCAGCTGATCCAGCACCACGAAGAAGGGGGCCCTTCACGGGGCCCCCTTCCGCATGTCCGCGTCTGCCGTCAGCGCACCATGGAGCCGACGACGGGCTTGGTCAGCAGGGCCGACTGGTTGCGCTGGATGCCCGGGTCGAGGGTCTTCGCGACGAAGATCGCGTGCCAGATGCAGAAGATCAGCACCGTCCACACCTTGCGGGAGTGGTCGAACTCCTCCCGCTTGTGCTCTTCCAGCAGGCGCAGCGCGTACGACAGGTCGAGCAGGTCGCCGGCGCCGGAGGTGGACAGCACGTGCCGGGCCCACTCGTACATCTCGCCGCGCAGCCAGACCCGGGTCGGGGTGGGGAAGCCCAGCTTCTTGCGGTTGACGATGGCCGGCGGCACCACGCCCTGCAACGCCTGACGCATGGCGTACTTGGTGGCGTCGGAACGCGGCGGCAGCTTCAGCTCGACCGGGATCTTCGCCGCCACCTCGAACACCGCCCGGTCGAGGAAGGGCACCCGTACCTCCAGCGAGTGCGCCATGGAGATCCGGTCCGCCTTGACCAGGATGTCGCCGCGCAGCCAGGTGTAGAGATCGACGTACTGCATCTTGGTGACGTCGTCCAGCTCGGTGCACTCGGCGTAGATCGGCGCGGTCACGTCGGTGTAGCGCACCGAGGGGTCGTAGCGGCGCAGCAGTTGCTGCTTCTCCTCCTCGGTGAACATCCGGGCGTTGCCGTAGTAGCGCTCCTCGATCGGCGTGGTGCCGCGCTCCAGGAAGCTCTTGCCCTTGACGCCCTGCGGGATCGCCCGGGAAACCGCCCGCAGGCCCTTCTGCACCCCGTCGGGCAGCCCGTTGACGCCGCTCAGCGAGAGCGGCTCCCGGTAGATCGTGTAACCGCCGAAGAACTCGTCGGCGCCCTCGCCGGAGAGCACCACGGTGACGTGCTCGGCGGCCTTCTTGGCGACGAAGTAGAGCGGCACCAGCGCCGGGTCCGCGACCGGGTCGTCCAGGTGCCAGACGATCTTCGGTAGCGCCTCGATCATGTCCTGCGGCCCGATCTTGGTCGGGATGGTGGTCACGTCGAGGTGCCGGGCCGAGTCCTGGGCGACGTCGATCTCGGAGTAGCCCGGCACGTCGTAGCCGACGGTGAAGGTGAGGATGTTCGGGTTGAACTCCCGCGCCAGGGCGACCACCGCGGTGGAGTCGATGCCGCTGGACAGGAACGAACCGACCGGCACGTCGGAGCGCATGTGCATGCGTACGCTCTCGCGCAGCGTCTCGCGGATCTCCTGGTAGAGCTTCTGCTCATCGGAGACCGGCGCGGGCCGGAACACCGGCCGGTACCAGCGCCGTACGTCGATCCGCCCGCCCGGAGTCCAGGTGAGGTACTCCCCCGAGCCGATCCGGTTGATCCCCCGGTGCAGGGTGCCGGGCTCGGGTACGTACTGCAGGGTCAGGTAGTGGCTGAGGTTGGCCGGGTCCACCCCGGCGTCCCCGGCGTACGCCGACTGGGCGAAGGGCAGCAGGGCCTTCTTCTCCGAGGCGAGGTAGAGCCCGTCGGCGGTCTCCAGGTAGTGCAGCGGCTTGATGCCGTAGTAGTCGCGAGCACCGAACGCGCGACGTTCCTGCCGGTCCCAGATGACGAAGGCGAACATGCCCCGCAGCCGGGTGAGCACCTGCTCGCCCCAGTAGTGGTAACCAGCGACGATGACCTCGCCGTCACCGTTGGTGGCGAACCGGGCACCGAAGTCGCGGATCAACTCCTCGCGCAGCTCGATGTAGTTGTAGATCTCCCCGTTGAAGGTCAGCAGGTACCGCCCGTCGGCGTAGGGCAGCGGCTCGTGGCTGAGCGCGACGTCGATGATCGCCAACCGCTTGTGGGCGAACACCCCGTCCGCGTACCGGCCGGAGGCGTCGCCGACCACCTCGACCCCGGTCTCGTCCGGGCCGCGGTGGTGCAGGCATTCCAACGCTCCGGCGATGTTGTCGCGGTGGGCGGCGGCATCGCCGCGCGCACTGAAGAAAGCCAGGAGTCCGCACATGTCCGTCATCTTTCCACGCGTGCTGATCGGCCGTCGCGGCACTGTCGGGTCACCGGGACGCCCTACCGGCGGGTCGGCCACGACCGCCTTCGCGGTACCGTCGGGACCAGCAATGAGGCGAAGGGAGCGGGGCAATGACCGAGGAACGCACCGACGGTAAACCGACGGACGGCACCGAGTCGCACGACCCGGATTTCCCGCCCGCGTTCCTGTCGTTCATGCGGCAGGGCTGGCGGGACACCACCCTGCCGGTCGGCCCGCGGCCGGAGGTGCCGAACTACGCCAAGCGCCGAGCCGCTCTCTCGGCGGCCTTTCCGGGCGAGACGTTGGTGATTCCCACCGGCGGCGAGAAGGTACGCGCCAACGACACCGAGTACCGGTTCCGACCGGGCAGCGACTTCGCGTACCTGACCGGAGACCACGACCCGGACAGCGTGCTGGTGCTGCGGCCGACCGGCTCGGGCCACGACGCCACGCTCTACATGCGGCCCCGCTCCTCGCGGGAGAATGACGAGTTCTTCCGCAGCCGTCACGGCGAGCTGTGGGTGGGCCGGCGACACACCCTGACCGAGAAGTCCACCGAGCTGGGCCTGCCCACTGCCGACCTGACCGAGCTGGAGGCGGCGCTGGCCGGGCTGGCGCCCGCGCGTACCCGGGTGCTGCGCGGTTTCGACGCGCGGGTGGACACCGCGGTGCGGCCCTGGGACGGCCCGCGCGAGGAGGGGCAGCCGGCCCGCGACCGTGAGCTGGCAATCGCCGTCGCGGAGCTGAAGCTGGTCAAGGATGAGTGGGAGATCGCCCAGCTGCAGGAGGCCATCGACGCCACCGTACGCGGCTTCGAGGATGTGGCCCGGGTGCTGCCGGCCGACCGGGGCGTCTCCGAGCGGCTGTTGGAGGGGGTCTTCGCGCTGCGGGCCCGGCACGACGGCAACGACATCGGCTACGGCTCGATCGTCGGCGCCGGTGAGCACGCCACGATCCTGCACTGGGTACACAACCACGGCGTCACCCGTCCGGGTGAGCTGCTGCTGATGGACATGGGTGTGGAGGGACGCCACCTCTACACCGCCGACGTGACGCGGGTGCTGCCGGTCAGCGGGCGGTTCACCCCGTTGCAGCGCCAGCTCTACGACATCGTGTACGCCGCGCAGCAGGCCGGCATCGAGTTCATCAAGCCGGGGGTGGCGTTCAAGGACGTGCACCGCACCTGCATGCGGGTGCTCGCCGAAGGGCTGGCCGAGTTGGGGCTGTTGCCGGTGAGCGTGGACGAGGCGATGGACGACAACTCCACCGTCTACCGCCGGTGGACCCTGCACGGTTTCGGGCACATGCTCGGCATCGACGTGCACGACTGCACCAACGCCCGCAAGGAGATGTACCGCGACGGCACCCTGGGCGAGGGGTACGTGCTCACCGTCGAGCCCGGGCTGTACTTCCAGCCGGAGGACGAGCTGGTCCCGGAGGAGCTGCGCGGTATCGGCATCCGGATCGAGGACGATGTCCTGGTCACCACCGCCGGCGCGGTGAACCTGTCGGCGGGCCTGCCACGCCGGGCCGACGAGGTGGAGACCTGGCTGGCCGAGCAGCGCGAGGCCGGGCCGCGACTGCCCGGCTGACCGGAGCGCCGACTGATCGAGCGGCACGCGTAGGCCGCGTTCCCCAGGCTCGCCGAGTTGTGGAACCGGAACCAGGAGGGCGGGCCCCCGCCGAAGCGACCAGAGTGTCGTCGCTTCAGCGTGGGGCCCGCCCTCGTCTGTCCGGCGGATGAAGCGTTCGTCCTGGTCAACCGCTTTCAGCCAGATCTCGCGTGATCAGGCGCCGATGCCCGATCAGGTGCCAATGCGGGGTTATTTCGGGTTCATCCCTCTCGCGAGGAACATTCTCATACGGTGGTCATCAGAGGCTGCAACCCATTTGTAGCTGCTCGCACCCATTCGCTCGGTGCGAACCAGTCTGGTAGCAGGAAAGGGCGGAAGGCTCTGATGTCTGATGACGTGACCACTTCCTACGGTGGGCCGCCCCCGGCACCACCACCCCCGGCACCGCCGGGACTTCGACGACGAAAACTATGGCTCACCGCGGGCGTCGCCGGTCTGACCGGCGTGGTCGGTCTGGCCGCGCTGGGTGGGGTGGCCGCCCGCGACGACCGATCCGGCACGTCGGGCCGGACGGACGCGCAGTCCAACGCCCGGCAGAACGTCAGTGACGCCGGGACGGCCGACGCGACCGAGAACGGCGACACCAGGGACGAATCGGCCGGCGACCACGTCGGCCGCAAGGGTGCCGGGCGCAAGGACGGTGGCGGTGCCGACAAGGACAGGGTTGACGAGGTGCCCTGCGACACCGACAAGCTGATCCAGGCCATCGTGCACGCCAACCAGAACCACGGCGGCGTACTCGCCCTGGCCCGGCACTGCACGTACGAGCTGACCCGCAGCGATGACGGCAACGGGCTTCCGGTGATCACCAAACCGATCACCTTGAAGGGCGACGACAGCAAGATCGTGCGGGCCGCGACCGCCGAGCGGTTCCGCATCCTCAACGTCGGCCGAGGTGGTCACCTGACCCTGAAGGGTGTGACGGTCAAGGGCGGCCAGACCGCTCCGGGCATGACGATCGCGGCGCCGGTCACGGGACTGGAACTCGGCACCGTGAAGCCCGCCGGGACCGCACCGGCGGCCGGGGCCAAGGCCAAGGCGGCCAAGGCCGGGGCTAAGCCCACGACCGACGGCGCCAAGGCGGCCGGGGCAAAAGCGGCACCCGCGACGAAGCCGTCAGCGGCGGCCAGGGCCAAGGCCGCCGGGGCGGACGTCGCTCCGCCGAGCATCGCCGCCGACGGCGTCGACGGGGGTGGAATCCTGGTGCAGCAGGGCGGCACCGCAGACCTGGAGCACAGCCGGATCGTGCAGAACCAGGCGACCCGCAACGGCGGTGGCATCGCCAACTACGGCACCACCACGATCCGCCACAGCACCGTGGAACAGAACAGTGCCGGTAGCTTCGGCGGCGGCCTGTTCAGCACGGGCACGCTCCGGGTCGAAGAGTCGAAGATCGTGTACAACAACTCGGGTGCCGGGGGCGGCGGCGTCGCCAACGGTTCCACGCCCAACGGCTTCGCCGGCACGGGCGGCACGGTCTGGATCTGGAAGAGCACGATCAGCCACAACCGGACCGGAGTGCTCGGCGGCGGCGTCTTCGTCAACGGCGGCGACACCACCGCCGTCCAGAGCGAACTCACCGACAACACCAGCAGCCTCGACGGCGGCGGCCTGGTCGCTCTCGGCGACAGCCGGCTGAGCCTGGAACACACGCTGGTCGCCCGGAACTTCGCGAACGACGATGCCGGCGGCCTCGGGATCGCCGAGGATTCCACGGCGGTCATCGCCCACAGCGTCGTCAAGGAGAATGTGGCCGCCAACGGAGCTGCCGGCGGCCTGTTCAACGACGGCGCCTCGGTAACCCTGCGCGACTCCGAGCTGTGGGCCAACCAGGCCTCGGGTACGGCTGGTTTCGCGGGCGGCCTCGCCAACCAGGACGGGGTGACCACGCTGATCCGGACCAAGGTCGCCGACAACGTGGCCACCAACGCACCCGGCGGCATCTACACCGACAACGACCAGGTGGAGATCGACCGGAAGTCGGCGGTCACCGGCAACCGACCGACCAACTGCATCGGCAGCCCGGTCATCCCCGACCGCTGCTTCGGCTGATCCATCGCCGAGGCGAGCGACGAGCAACAGGACAGCACCACCACATAGAGGGGCTCCTCCGTGGCGCTCGGCGCTGCGGAGGAGCCCCACCTTATCCCGCTTCTTCCTCCTCCAGGGTCGTCAGCGCAGCTCAGAGCAGGTCCGGGCGGAAGGCACCCCGGAGTACCGATCAGCGCGGGCCTGGGGTAGCTGGCCACCGACGTACCTAATGTGGGGTTATTTCGGATAAGCACCTGAGGCGAGGAACATTCTCATACGGTGGTTCTGGGAGCTACAACCGATTTGTAGCAGGGGACGCTCGCCTGTGCGTGACGACCCTGTCTGGTACGACGAGAGGGCAGAGAGCTCCGATGTCCAACTACGTAGCTAAGAACAACGCCAGCGAGTCGGAGGCGACGCCCAAGCGGCGTCGTAAGCTCTGGCTCGCCAGTGGCGTCGCCGGGCTCACCGGCGTGGTCAGCATCGCCGCCGTCGGGGTCGCCACCGGCGCCGGCGCGGTTGGTACCGATGGTCTGCGCTGGTCCACCGCCCAGCAGGTCAGCAGGGACGGCGACCAGAACGCGGTCGCCCCCGAGGGGCACAAGGGCAAGAAGGAGGACCGGGCCGACAACGCCGCCGACGAGCGGGCCCGGCACGACCAGAAGCGGGACGACGAGAAGAGGGATCACGGCAAGGATGTGCCCTGCGACAGCGACAAGCTGATCCAGGCCCTGGTCTTCGCCAACGAGAACCACGGCGGCGTGCTGAACCTGGCCAAGGGGTGCACCTACTCCCTGACCCGTTCCGACTACGGCGACGGGACCGGCCCCAACGGTCTTCCGGTGATCACGGAGAACGTGGTGCTCAAGGGCCACGACACCAAGATCGTCCGGGACGCCACGGCCGAGGAGTTCCGGATCCTCAACGTCGGTCGCGGCGGAAACCTGACCGTCAAGGGCCTGACCATCAAGAACGGCCAGACCCGGGCGCTGCCGGTCAACGGCGACACGCCGGAAGCCGTCTGGTCGCGGTTCTCGAACTCGGTGGAGGCGACCAAGGCCGCCGAGGCGAAGCAGGAGTACC
This sequence comes from Micromonospora sp. C51, assembly GCF_018070435.1. Taxonomy (NCBI): domain Bacteria; kingdom Bacillati; phylum Actinomycetota; class Actinomycetes; order Micromonosporales; family Micromonosporaceae; genus Micromonospora; species Micromonospora sp. C51. The sequence goes on from NZ_JAGPXQ010000018.1 coordinate 17,588, forward strand.
TGCCGTTGCTCCAGGCCAAGCCGAAGGGCATCGCGCTCAAGGCCAAGGCCGCGAGCGCGCCGTCGGTGCTGGCCGATCCGGAGTCCAACGACGGCGGTGGCGTGCTCGTGCAGCCCGGCGGCACCGCCTCCTTCGAGGAGACGCACATCGTCGCCAACCAGGCCGGCGGCGTCGGCGGTGGCCTGGCCAACTTCGGCAAGGCCAGCCTCTACCACACCACGGTCGCCGACAACACCGCCTTCCTCTACGGCGGCGGCATCTTCAACGCCGGTGTGCTGCGGGTGGCCGCGTCGACCGTGAAGAACAACGACGCGATCATCGGCGGTGGCGGCATCGCCAACGGCGCGGCGTTCATCTTCCGTCGGGACATCGACGGCGGTACCGCCTGGATCGAGAAGACCGAGATCACCAGCAACGAGGTGCTCGGCTTCGGCGGTGGCGTGCTCGACATCGAGGGCAACACGACCGTCCGGTACTCCAAGGTCACCGGGAACACCGCGGTCCTGGCCGGCGGCGGCGTCACCGCGGCCGGTGACGACAGCACCCTCGAACTGGCTCACGTCGAGGTCGCCAAGAACACCACGGTCGGTGTCGGCGGCGGCATGGCCCTCGGCTTCGGCGCGATCGCCAACGTCGAGGAAACCAAGATCGTCGAGAACAAGGCCGGATTCTTCGGCGGTGGCGTGTTCAACGGCACCGGTGAGGCGACCTTCCGGCACAGCGAGATCAGCGGCAACCGGGCAGTCGGCCCGCTGGGCGTCGGCGGCGGCATCTTCACCGTCGCCGGTGTGATCGACCTGGAGAAGACGAAGGTGGCGCACAACTTCGCCACTCTCACCGCTGGCGGCGTCTTCAGCTTCCTCGGTGAGGTGAACGTGGACGACAAGTCGGCCATCACGGCCAACAAGCCGACCAACTGCGCCGGCACCTTCACCCCGATCCCGAACTGCTTCGGCTGATCAACCGGGTGACCGGCTCCGCCGGACCGAGGTGAGGGACTTCGGCCCCGCCGGGACGATCCAGAAGGATCGGACCGGCGGGGCCGGAGCGTGTCGCGCGTCGTGTCTCCGGGTGCACTACCGCTGGACGAACACCGCCACGCTGCGTCCCGGCACGGTGAACGTGCCACTGGAGCGGTCGAAGGCCGCGGTACGCAACACCGGGTCGGCCGAGGAGCGCAACACCGGATGCAGCGTCACGTCCGCCCCGCGCAGTCCGGTCACCCGCTGCGTGGCAGCCTCCGGGGTGGCGTTGAAGACCACCGTCACCGACTTCCACGCCCCGCCGAGCCCACGGGCGTCGAGGGTCATGGTGAGCACACCCGGGGTCTCGTCCGCGCCGGACAGCGGGAAGGCGACCCGCTGCTGCACCTGCTTCGCGGTGGGCAGCCCGAAGACCGGCGACGAGGCTCGGATCCGCAGCAGTTCGGCGTAGCGGGCGTCGGTCAACTCGACCGCCGCGCAGTCCGGCACCAGCTTCGGATCGGCCAGCAGCGGCTTCGCGTACGGCCACTTGTCCCGGTTGTCCTCGGCCGGCGGCAGCCCGATGCCGAAGCCGTTGCCCTGGGCGCAGTCCCACCGGATCTGGTTGAACCAGTCCCCCGAGTTGTACGAGTTGCGGTCCAGCGACTTCGACCGCAACCGCTCGGTGCCGGTGGTGACGAATCCGGTGCCCTGGCCCATCACCACCGTGCTCAGCGCCAGCACCTGCATCCGGGCCCGATCCGTCGCCGAGGTGGTCTGCGGCAGCTTGTACGCCAGCGCGTCGTACAGGATCTCGTTGTCGTGCGCGTCGACGTAGGTGACCGCCTCCCCGGGCGCGTCGGTGTAGCCGGCCGGCGAGCCGTTGTAATCCACGTCGGCGCCGGTGACCTGCCGGCCCGCCGAGTCGACGAACCGGTAGCCACGCAGGTTGCCGGTCAGCCCCACCTTGACCAGGTCGTGCTGACGCAGCAGCCGGGCCCGCTGTTCCTCAGCCGAGCCGTTGACCGGGTCGCCATTGGGATCGGTGAACAGGCCGGAGGCGAAGCCCTGCTGGCGCGGGTTCTCGTCGAACGGGCCGCCGCCGCGTACCGCGTCGCGCAGCCGGTCGTTGAACGTGCCGATCCCGGTACCGGCCATGTTGGCCTGCGTCGCCTGCACGAACCGGGCGTCGTCGGCCACCTCGCCGAAGTTCCAGCCCTCGCCGTAGAGCAGGACGTTCTTCCCGTCCACTCCGTCCCGGGCCATCGTCAGCTTGTCCAGTGCGGCGCGTACGGCCAGGATGTTCGCCTTCGGGTGGTGGCCCATCAGGTCGAACCGGAACCCGTCCACCTTGTACGCCTTGGCCCAGGTGACAAGCGAGTCCACCACCAGCTTGCCCATCATGGCGTGCTCGGGCGCGGTGTTGGCGCAGCAGGTCGAGGTGGCCACGGTGCCGTCGTCGAGCAGCCGGTGGTAGTAGCCGGGGACGATCTGGTCCAGCACCGACTTCGGGTCGGTGCCGGCGGCCGAGGTGTGGTTGTAGACCACGTCCATGACCACCCGCAGGCCCGCGCCGTTGACCCCGGCCACCATCTGCCGGAACTCGGTGCTGCGCCGGGCGCCCTCGGGGTCGACCGCGTACCCGCCCTCCGGGACGGTGTAGTGCAGCGGGTCGTACCCCCAGTTGTAGCCGTCGGTCTCCTTCACCGCGGCCACGCACTCCTGCTGCCGCTCCGAGTCCGGCGGCAGGGCCGCCAGGTCGCAGTCCGGCTGCCGCTGGTCGGCCCGGCGTTCGGGGATGGTGGCGAAGTCGAACGCGGGCAGCAGGTGCAGGTGGGTCACCCCGGCGTCGCTGATCGCCGTCAGGTGCCGCATGCCGGCGGTGGCCGGGTCGGTGAAGGCGAGGAAGGTACCCCGGTGCTGCGGCGGCACGGTGTCGTCGGCGATGGAGAAGTCCCGCACCGACAACTCGGAGATCTGCACCTTGGCCGAGGGCACCGCAGCCGGCTTGCGCAGTCGCGCCCAACCCGCCGGAGCGAGCTTCGGGTCGGCGAGGTCGACGAGCTGGCTGTGCGTGGAGTCCGCCGCCAGCGCCACCGAGTACGGGTCGGTGACCGACGCGGTGACGAGCTGCTGCGCTGCCGGCTGCCACGCCTGCACCCGGTAGCGGTAGTACTTGCCGCTCCAGGAGCGCTGCCCGCGTACCGACCAGACGCCGGTGCGGTCGTCGCGACGCATCGTCACCTGTCGCGCGGTGGCCGTCGGCGAGTCGTACAGCTCCAGCGACACCGTCCGGGCGGTGGGCGCCCAGACCGACAGGGTCGGCACGCCGCCGGTGAACGTGGCACCGAGCCGGGCGGAGGTGGCCCGCGCGTAGACGTCGTCGAGCACCCCCGGGATCTGCACGCCGGTGGCACCGAGCAGGGTGCCGTCGGCGGCCCGCTCGGTCACCAGCAGCTGCCCGCGCAGCGCCGCCGGCACCTTGGCCAGGTCGCGTCGGTCCAGGGTGAAGGCGCGGTGGTCCCACAGGTGCGGGAAGGTCGCGCGCTGAGCCTCCGTCAGCCCGTTGCGCTGGGCGGCCAACGGCAGCGAGGTGTACGTCCCGACCAGCTCGCCGTCCACCACGCGTACCCCGCCGGCCGCTGCGGTCACCAGGGCGTACGCCCGACCGTCGGTGGGACCGGCGCGCCAGGCGACGGTGGACCTGTCGATCCAGTGCGCCCGCTGCTTGGTGATGTCGGTGTCCCTGCCGGTGCCGGTGGCCGTCGCCGGCAGCAGCCGGCCCGGTGTGGCGGCGAGCAGCCACACCTCCCGTCCGGCGTCGGCGAAGTCGAGTCGCTGGTCCTGCGGCAGGTCCTTCTCGTCGCCGCGGTGGATGATGTAGCTGAGCCCGGTCGCGCCCTCGGCCAGCGGCACCCGGAACTCTGCGCCGAAGGAGTCGACCCGGGTCGGCGGCATCGGCTTCGCCCAGTCGGTGGGGGTGGCCGCGCCGTCCCACAGGTGCAGGCCCCAGCCGTCGTAGTCGCCGTCCGGCCGGTGGTAGTGGATGACCGCCGTACCCTCCTCCACCGGCGGGGCCGGTTCGCCCGCGGCCTCCTCCCGGGTCAGGTATGTCGCCGGGTCGCCCTGCTTGACCCAGACCTCGCCGGTCTGCGTCACGTCGACGGTCCGGTCGTTGTCGACGTCCTTGTTGCCATCGGCGTCGACCACCAGGAAGCCGACCGACTTGGCCCCCGGCTTGAGTTTCACCCAGGCGAACCGCCCGTACGCGTCGGTGCCGGCGAACGGCTGCCCCTGCGGCCACTCCGTGGCGTACTCCGGGTCGATGTCACCCCAGGCGTACAGCCCCCAGTCGTCGTAGTCGCCGTCCGGGCGCTGGTGATGGACCACCAGCCAGTCCCGCGACGAGCCGGATTCGTCGGGGGTGCCGACGGTGGCGGTGGCGCGGGCGGACGCGGTGCGACCCCGACCGTCGCGGACCACCGCCTTGTATTCGATCTTCGTGCCGGCGGCCAGACCGGTCAGGTCGTGGTGCACGGTGTAGGGCGCGCGATGAGCCGAGCCGAGCAGCGTCCATTTGCCGCCGGCCACCCGGGCCGCCATCGTGACGTGGGCCAGCGGGTCGCCGGTGACCTGGGCGGTCACCTCGGCCCGAGTGGCCGGCGACCCCTCCGGGGCGGTGATGGTGATGCCCGGCCTGGTGTCGGGCAGCGCAACCGGCTTGCCGGCCCGGTGCACCACCGCTGACAGGGGCGGCACGGTCAGGGTCAGCTTCCCGTCGCCTGCGGCCACCGGGCGGGCGGTGGCGCCGTGAATGCCGGTGAAGGTGGCGCCGGCCGACCAGGTGTCCACGGTGACAGTCTGCGCGGTCGTGGCGTTGTTGACCGCCACCAGGTACTCGGTGCGGTGGTCCGGATCGAACCGGGAGAAGGCGAAGACGCCGGGGCCGTCGGCCGCGTACCGGGTGACCTGCACTCCGTCGCGCAGGGCAGGGTGGGCCTGGCGCAACCGGCCCAGGTCGGCGATGCTGCGGTAGAGCGGGTGCGTCCGGTCGAACTGGTCGACCGCGTGGGTGCGGTCGGTGCCGAGCAGATCGTCGTCGAGGTAGTCCGCGGTACGCGAGGCGAACATCGGCTGCCGGGCGTCCTTGTCACCGCCGCCGCCGGTGAAGCCCTGCTCGTCGCCGGAGTAGATCACCGGCTGACCGCGGGTGAGGAACATCAGCTCGTGGGCGAGTTGGTCCCGGCGCAGGTGGGTGGCCGGGTCGGTGGGACCGTTGGCGATGAACGACCCGATCCGGCCCATGTCGTGGTTGCCGAGGAAGGTGGTCAGTCGGCCGGCGTGGGTGTCCCGGGCGGCGTAGAGGTCGTCGCGGGCGTAGAGGTCGGCCAGCGCCCTGGCCGATCCGTCGTTCGCGGTGTAGCCGCGCGCCGCCTCCTGGAAGCCGAAGTCCAACGTGGCGGGCAGCCCGCCCTGCCGCACGTAGCTGGAGGCGATCTCCGGGTCCGCGCTGTACACCTCGCCGAACATGAAGAAATCCTTCTTGCCGGCCCGGGCCGCCGCCTGCTGCACGCCTTGGCTGAACTGCGGCCAGAAGTCCATGTTGACGTGCTTGACCGTGTCCAGTCGGAAGCCGTCGACACCGGTCGACCGCACCCAGTCGGCGTAGATCTTCGTCATGCCGCGAACCACCTCGGGCCGCTCGGTCCACAGGTCGTCGAGACCGAAGAAGTCGCCGTACTCGCTGTTCTCTCCGGCGAAGGTCGAGTCACCACGGTTGTGGTACACGGTGGGATCGTTCAGCCATGCCGGGACCTTGACCTTCGCGTCGGCCCGGGTCTCGAAGGTCGGGGTGTACGGGAAGGAGTCCCGGTCGACCTTTGGGAAGTCTCGGCTGCCGTCGGCGAAGTTGCGATCCTCGAACGGCCGGCCCTGCGCGTCGCGGTAGGGCGCGGTCGCCTTGTCGACGTAGGTGTACGTGTCCTCTTCGTAGGCGATGACGTCGGCGGTGTGGTTGACGATGACGTCGAGGTAGACCTTGATGCCACGCCGGTGGGCGAGCTGGACCAGCTTCTTCAGGTCGGCCGGGCTACCGAAGTGGGGGTCGACCTGGGTGAAGTCGGTGATCCAGTAGCCGTGGTAGCCGGCCGACACGTCGTCGCCTTCGCCCTGCACCGGCCGGTTCTTGAAGACCGGCGCGAGCCAGATGGCGGTGGTGCCCAGCCCCTCGATGTAGTCGAGTCGCTCGGTCAGTCCCTTGAGGTCACCGCCCTGGTAGAACCCCTTGTCCGTCGGGTCGTACCCGGTACGCAGCCGGTCGCCGACCAGGCCGCCCCGGTCGTTGCGCGGGTCTCCGTTGGCGAATCGGTCCGGCAGCACGAAGTAGAACTGCTCGGCCTCAACCTGGCTACGGCCGGCGGCGAGCAGGGCGGTGGCGGAGGGTTCGGCGTGCCAGGTGACGGCGCCGGTGGCGCTCGGTGCCCCGGTGCCGACGGGCCGGCCGGCCGCGGCGGCGGGGGTCACCGCGACAGGCGTGCCGACCAGGGTGACGGTGAGCAGGAAGACAAGGGCGAGCAGGAATGTGCGGGGTGTCGGCGGGGGCTTCATCGACGGCCTTCCTCTGGTCGCTGATTGGCCCGCACGCTAGCCCTTGCCGAAAGATTCTGCAATACCTTGCAAACAGACCTGCAACAAGGCAGACACTTGCGCAAGACCGGCAGACCCGTCCCCGTTGGAGGCTAACGGCTGCGGCAGGTGCGTCCGGAGACGCGGCAACTCGCGGGCCGGGAATCGGCCGACTCGATGTGGAAGCGCAGGTACACCGATGATCCGCCAACCAGGTCGGGCCCGCTGCGATAGGTCAACGTCCCGTCCGCACCGCTGAACGTCCCCTGTGGAACACCCTCCAGCCAGGCGGTCACCACCCGCCCGCCCGGGTAGGCCACCCGCGCCACCCAGTCCAGGTCATGGTGGGAGGTGTTGCGGATCGACACCTCGGCGATGAAGCCGCCGTGGAACGTGTGCAAGACCCGGTAGCGGGCCTCGATCGGCGCGGGCGGCGGTGCCGGCGTACGGGACGGTGCGACCGATGGCGGCGCGGCCGGCGGCGGCGTCGTACGTGCCGCGCTGGGGGTCGGGCTCGGTGGATCGGTCCGGCGTGGGGAAAGCCCCGGCACCGCCACCGACGGTGGCGCCGACACCTCTCGACCTGCCGACGAGGCGCGCTCGGGTATCGGCGCGGCGGCGACCGGTGGCTGTCCCGGCGGCACCGGCTGGAAGTCCGGCCCGGGGCCCCGGTACGCACCGACCGCGATGACGAGCAGCACCACCATGATGACGACGCCGATCGACACCAGAATCCACGGCGAGGAAGCCACGGCGGTGGAGCCGTGCGGCGGAAACTGACGGGGAGCGCGACGCGTACCGGACATGTCTCTCCTCAGCGGGCAGCCCGGCAAGCGTAACGATCTTCAGCCGCGCCGGAAAGTGCCCGACGAATCACCAGTTGTCCTAACCGATCCCGCAGCCGGTTCCGTTGACCGTGCACCGGCTCGGATACTCCCCGCCCCCGGTACGCGTGAACCGCAGTTGCACCGACTGCTGGGCCCCGGCGGCGAGCTGACCGGTTCCGCCGAGCAGATACCAGCCAGGGCCCCTGATGGTCACCGATACCCCCGGGCCGCTGGAGGCCCGGATTCCGGTGACACCGCCGCTGAAACGCAACTCCACCTGCCAGTCGTCCGACCCGCTGGTGCCGTTGCTGACCACCAACTGGGCCTCGAAGTGATCCGCGTCGCCGCTGTCGAGCACCCGGTAGCTGGCGGTGACCGCCCCACCCCCGTCGGCCGGCGCCGCCGGGGCGGACGCGCTCGGCGACCCGCTGGCCTCCGGCCGCGCGGACGATCCGGTACGCGACGGATCGGTCGGCGGTGCCGGTGACCCGGACCGCGTGGGTGAGCCGGACGGTGTGACCGGGGCCGTCGCGGTGGGGCCGGTCGAGGTCGTCGACGGTGCCGTGGGCGCTGCCTCTCCGCTCTCGACGGCAGCTGTCGGCAGGCCCATCGGCGGGCCCGGCGTCCATGCCGATGGACGCTCGGGACCGCGGAACGACAGCAGCGCGACCACGAGCAGCACCGCCAGCACCGCGACGCCGACCAGCACCACCACCCAGGGCGCGGAGGCGATCATCCTGGGCAGGGCGTACCCACCGACTCCCCCACTGGCGGCGTCAACGTTCCGGTCACCGGTGGTATCACCACCCTGGTCACCGGTGGCATCGTCGTTGGCATCACCGGACGGCTGCACTGACATTGAGGTCCCCACTCGTCGTCGCCGACGGGCCAGCCTAGTCACGCCGGGCCGGGGCGCGAAACGGGCCGGTGACAAAGCCGCCCGACCCGCCCGACGCACCCGACACATCGACGCGCCGCACCTGGCCGGTCGGCGGCCGGGGCCGTACCGCTGGCTCAGCCCGTCCGCACGACAGTGCAGATCGCTGGCCCCTCCTCGGTGCTGCGCAGCAGGTAGCGGTACCGTTCGCCGGGCACCTGCCGGCCCTGGCTGTCCAGGAACTCCCAGCGCACCGCGACCTCCACGAGCAGGGCGGAAATCTGCTGCACCTGCTCGATGTCGGCGTGCGCCGCGACCAACTCACGCTCGGCGTAGTCCGGCGCGGCACCCACGAAGGACAGTGCGACGGCGGCCGGGGAGTTGAACGAGAAGCTGTAGGTGTCGGCCACCACCAGCCCGGGCAGGGCGTAGCAGCCGGCGATGGCCGGCAGGTCACCGGCGGTCAACGCCACGCCGTACCGGTCGAAGAAGTCGGTCAGCAGGTCGAGATCGGTGGAAGCAGTCACGCCGCAAGCAATTGCCGGGGGGTGCCTCGACGAAACCTCAACGGGGTGGGATCCGCACCTCGATCTCGCTGCCCAGCCGGGCACCCCCGTGCAGCCCCAGGTCGTCCCCGCTCCAGAACCGACCCGGGTCGTACCAGTTGGGCCGGCGTCCGACCGGCAGCAGACCCATCGCCTCGTAGGTGACCGCCACAACCTCCGCGCAGTACGCGGTTTCCAGGTCCAGATCCCGCGCTGCCGGAACGCGTCGCCGGGAGGCCGGCAGTGGCAACCGCGGCGACGGTACCCGCCCGCGCATCCAGCGCCAGGCCAGCTGGGCGGTGGACGGAAACGGTGTGCCGTCCAGCCGGGCGATGGTCCGCAGCACCGACCGCTCCATCTCCGCGTCGGCCGGCGGCTCGAGCTGGCGCAGCCAACCACGCTGGCCGTACCGGTTGGCCCAGACACAGGCCGCGTCCCGCAGGTCGTGCAACTGCACACCACGTTGGTGGGTACCGCTCCACAGGTCCGGTAGCGACCGACCCAGCTCGGCGTGCCACATCAGCGGTGGCATGTCGTCCAGCACCACCGCCATGCCCACATGGTTGACCGGGCTGTTGGTGGTCAACTGAATGGCCCGGTCAGGCACGCTGCGGCCACGGAAGACCCACAGATCGCCGGTACGGGTCAGCTCCACCGCCTCGTCCAGGCTGATGCTCATAGGGGACTACCCTAAGCGGATGCGGCGACGGATGCGGTGGTGGAAGGTCCTCGGGTTGGCCGGTCTGGCCGGTGTCGCGGCCTCCGGCGTGGTGATCGCCCGGGCGGAACGGCGGCGGCGCGCGTACACCCCGGAGGAGATCCGGGCCCGGTTGCGCGACCGGCACGCGGAGGCCAGCTCGAACTCCCCGGCCGACGAGGCCGGCTGAGTCGCCCTCAGTCCACGTCGATGTGGTTGCGGTCCCAACGGCCGCCGACCGGTTGGCTGTCCAGCCGCATCGCTCCCTCGGCGTTGCCGGCGAGGTCGTTGTCCTCGACCCGGCAGGAGACGCATGCCCCCTGATCACTGATCCACATGCCGTAACTCTGCGTCTGGTCGTCGCGGTTGTCCCAGATCCGGTTGCCGCGCACCATCGCCGACTCGAAGTGGGCGTTCACCGTGAAGCCGGCCCGTACCGGCGCCGCCGCCGGCAACTCATAACGTGCGCCAGGTGGTGGCACGTCCTCGTTCCAGGCGATCGCCGCATCCGGCCGCAGATCCGCCAGGTCCAGTTCCATCTCGGTGTTGCCGACCACCAGCGCCAGTCGGGACCCCACCTGGAGCAGCTTTCCGCGATGCCCGTCGGGTGCCCATGCCGCCGTCCGGTCCGACACCGCACGCCGGCCGTACCGCACCGACTCACCGGAGCCGGTGGCCGCCGGGGCGCACTGCCGCCCGTTGCTCCGGATCCGGTTGTTCGTCACCGCGGCGTCGACCATCGGCCGGTCCACCCGGATTCCGTCCAAACCGTTGTCCCAGAACTCGTTGCTGTCGATCACCACGTCCGAGGCCGGGCCTTCATAGCCGTCGCCCAGGCTGTGCTGGTGGTACCCGTACCAACCGTTGCCGCTGATCCGGTTGCCCCGGATCGTGTACGGCCCGGGGGTGTTGCCCATGCTGATCCCGTCGCGGACATTGCGGTCGATCACGCAGTCGCTGAGGATGCCACCTCGACCGGCGATGCCCGCCGTGCCATTGGCGGAGACGTCGAAACCGGCCTCCAGGTTCCCGGTGAGCGTGCAGGCGGAGACGATCAGGCCGTCGGCGCCCCAGTCCGAGATGCCGAACCGGTTGGCCTGGCTGTGACAGCCGATGATGCGGTACCCGCGCGGCGGCGTCCAGTACGGCTTCTGCAGTTCCAGGAAGATCCCGTTGGTGCCGTTGCCGAGGGTGGTGCAGTTGCTGATGGTGCACCGTTCCACCGCACCCCAGCCGCCGATGCCGATGCCGATGCCCGCGCCGCCCATCTCCTCACCGTTGTCCAGCCGACCACAGCCGACCACCACCACGCCGTCGATCAGACTGTCCTGAAGGAAGTCACAGCCGAGTCCGGTGGCGCCGGTGTGGTGGATGTACAGATTGCGGAAGACGCCCCGCACGACGTACTGCAGGCCGAGCCCTTTGGCCAGGTAGCTGTACTCCGCCATGGCCACGCCCGAGCCGTCGATCTCGAAGTCGGCGAAGGTGCAGTCGGCGATGTGCCGGTCCCGGTCGGCACCGTGCTGCACCGTGGTCCAGAAGGCAAGCGGTGTCGGGTCTGCCCGGTTACCTTCGTTGCTCAGCACGAACCGGGTGGCTCCAGGCCCCGCGCCGATAAGTGACACGCCGCTGCGCCAGATCGTGCCCGTGTCCCTGATCGAGTAGATGCCCGGCGGGCAGTAGATGACCCGCGCTCTGCTGTCGGCGGCGTACCCCTCACCCAGGCGGTCGACCAGCGCAGACAGCGCAGGCTGGTCGTTGGTGACCCCATCACCCCGAAGTCCGAAGTCAAGCGCGTCGCACCACAGCGGCGCCCCGGCGACCGGCGACAGACGTTCCCGGATGGCGACGGACCGGTCCTGCTGCCGCACGGCCTCTCCCCTCGGTCGTGACCTCCTGACCGCCGCCGCTTTCCCCTTCCCCCCGCCCGAAAACGCCCCGCCATGCCCACCCCGGGCCCCGGCTCAGGCAGGCGGGGCCGGCCGATGTGGCAACCATCGACCGTATGTCCGTTATTACACGGTTTGCGGTGACCCGGCTCACGTCTCGGACGGAATCGCGGACCCGGTCCGGTGGTTATACATGGCGTAACCACGAGCGCCCCCGAGCGCCGCACCCGGGCCCGGTCGGAATGACCTCCCGCCGCCGGGCGTTACACCCCCGGGACGCCGAAGGGCAGCCGCCTCCGCCGCGAGGATCCCCCGGAATGACCCCGGCCCACCCGGCGTTACACCCTCCCGGACATGCCGTCCCGAGCACCGAACGCCGGACGAGCGCGTAGCACGCCTTCCCCTTTCAACGCGAGGCTTGCCCGCTTCCCCCATCGCGGGCGCAGCCGCGCGCACCCCCGACCGAAAGGTGTGAAACTCATGGCTACCACCATCCTGCGCAAGACCGCTCTGACCATCGCCGCGGCCGCCGCCACCGCCGGTGGCATCGCCGGCCCCGCCGTGGCCGCCCAGGCCGCCCCCGCGACCAAGCCGGTCGTGCAGGTGCAGGCCGAGCGCAAGCCCGGCGGCGAGCGTCAGCTCGACGTGCGCTACCAGGCCCAGGACACCTTCTACTACTGTGGCCCCGCCGCCACCCGCAACGCCCTGTCCGTGCAGGGTAAGAACATCGACCAGCACGACATGGCCGAGCGGATGGGCACCACCGAGGCCGGCACCAACTCCATCAACGACATCACCCCGGTGCTGAACAAGGAGACCGGCAAGGACGTCTACCGGTCCGTCGAGATCGCCGGCGCCAAGGCCGACACCAAGCAGGCCGACAAGCTGCGCGAGGACGTGATTCGCACGGTCGACAACGGTCGGGCCGTGGTGGCCAACATCGCCGGCACCGCCACCGACACCGACGGCACCGCCCACAGCTTCGAGGGTGGCCACTACATCAGCGTCGTCGGCTACCGGGACGGTGGCGAGCAGGTGAAGATCGCCGACTCGGCCGACCCGAACCAGGCCTCCTACTGGCTGACCACCGAGGACCTGGCCAACTGGATCGCCACCCGCGGCTACGCCACCTCCTGACCAACCGAAAACACCACGAAGGGCCGACCCCACCCGGGGTCGGCCCTTCGTCGTCCCCACACCACACCACCCCTGCCCTGCCCCGCCCCACCCGGCTCCGCCGGATGCGACAACATCGGGGATGTTGCTGTGTCACGCCACGGCCAGGCGGCAACATCACCGATGTTGCTCCCTGACCACGCCCCGGCGCTCAGACACGGTCAGGGAGTGGTGGGGGTGAGGAACTCCAGGCGGTTGCCGTGGGCGTCGTGGGTGTGGAAGCGTCGCAGGCCGGGCAGGTCTTCGTCGCCCCAGGTGACCGGATGGCCCGCGGCGACCAGCCGGGCGGCGAGGGCGTCGAGATCGGGCCGCAGCAGGGCGGGGTGTGCCTTACGCGCCGGGCGGAAGTCGTCCTCCACACCGAGGTGCAGTTCGGCACCGTACCCCTGGAACCAGCAACCACCGCGGGCCGCGAGGGCGGGCGGCTTGGGTAGCTCGGTGAGGCCGAGGATGCCGACGTAGAAGGCCCGCGACAGGTCCTCCGAGCCCGGCGGGCAGGCCAGCTGTACGTGGTGGATCATGTCCGCACCTCCCGTCCTCACGATGACACCGGGTTGCGTGAATAGCAAGACGGACGTACGGTTTTATTGACGGCGAGAATCGGCGGTAAGTGTTGCCTAACCACGGCAGCACTCCGACCGGTGCGAAAGACTGCTCAGGACTACTCACGGTCGCTGGTGTGAAGGAGTACGACGTGGCGAGCCTCGACACCTTCGGTGCGAAGACCCAGCTACGCGTCGGAGACGCGAGCTACGAGATTTTCAAGATCAGCAAGGTGGAGGGCCAGGAACGGCTCCCCTACAGCCTGAAGATCCTGCTGGAAAACCTGCTGCGGACCGAGGACGGCGCGAACATCACCGCCGAGCACATCCGCCAGCTCGGTGCGTGGGACCCGACCGCGGACCCGAACGTCGAGATCCAGTTCACCCCGGCACGGGTGCTGATGCAGGACTTCACCGGCGTACCCTGCGTGGTCGATCTGGCGACCATGCGTGAGGCCGTCCGCGACCTCGGCGGCGACCCGACCAAGGTGAACCCCCTCGCCCCCGCCGAGCTGGTCATCGACCACTCGGTCATCGCCGACCTGTTCGGTCGCGAGGACGCCTTCGAGCGCAACGTCGAGTTGGAGTACACCCGCAACAAGGAGCGCTACCAGTTCCTGCGCTGGGGCCAGAGCGCGTTCAACGAGTTCAAGGTGGTCCCGCCCGGCACCGGCATCGTGCACCAGGTCAACATCGAGTACCTGGCCCGCACCGTGATGGAGCGCGGCGGCCAGGCGTACCCGGACACGGTCGTCGGCACCGACTCGCACACCACCATGGTCAACGGCCTGGGCGTGCTGGGCTGGGGTGTCGGCGGCATCGAGGCCGAGGCCGCCATGCTCGGCCAGCCGGTCAGCATGCTGATCCCGCGGGTCGTCGGGTTCAAGCTCTCCGGCGAGATGCCGGCTGGCACCACCGCCACCGACCTGGTCCTGACCATCACCGAGATGCTGCGCAAGCACGGCGTGGTCGGCAAGTTCGTCGAGTTCTACGGCCCCGGCGTGAGCGCGGTGCCGCTGGCCAACCGGGCCACCATCGGCAACATGTCCCCGGAGTACGGCTCCACCGTCGCGATCTTCCCGATCGACGCTGAGACCGTCCGCTACCTGGAGCTGACCGGCCGCGACGCGCAGCAGGTCGCGCTGGTCGAGGCGTACGCCAAGGAGCAGGGCCTCTGGCACGACCCGGACCACGAGCCGGTCTACTCCGAGCAGCTGGAACTCGACCTGGGCACCATCGAGCCCTCCCTCGCCGGGCCGAAGCGCCCGCAGGACCGGGTGCCGCTCGGCAACGCCAAGACCCTGTTCCGCTCGGCGCTCACCGACTACGTGTCCGCCGACGAGACCGGCGGCGACCCGGGCCGCAAGCCGGGCGTCCCGCAGCAGGAGCAGCCGTACGGCGTGACCGGCCACGCCGACGAGGCCAGCGCCGAGTCGTTCCCGGCCAGCGACTCCCCGGCCAACGGGATCGACGACCCGGCCGACGCGCCCCGTGAGCTGGTCAACTCCGCGGTGGGCTCTGGCGGACGGGCCAGCAACCCGATCCGGGTCACCGGCGCCGACGGCACCGAGTTCGAGCTGGACCACGGCGCCGTGGTGATCGCCGCGATCACCTCCTGCACCAACACCTCCAACCCGCAGGTGATGATCGGCGCGGCGCTGCTCGCCCGCAACGCCGTGGACAAGGGCCTGAACCGCAAGCCGTGGGTGAAGACCACCCTCGCGCCCGGCTCCAAGGTCGTGATGGACTACTACGAGCGGGCCGGTCTCACGCCGTACCTGGAGAAGCTCGGCTTCCACCTGGTCGGCTACGGCTGCACCACCTGCATCGGCAACTCCGGCCCGCTGCCGGAGGAGATCTCCGCGGCGGTGAACGAGGCCGACCTCGCCGTCGTCTCGGTGCTCTCCGGCAACCGGAACTTCGAGGGCCGGATCAACCCGGACGTGAAGATGAACTACCTGGCCTCCCCGCCGCTGGTGGTGGCGTACGCCCTGGCCGGCACGATGGACATCGACCTGGCCAACGAGCCGCTCGGTGAGGACAGCGAAGGCAACCCGGTCTTCCTGCGCGACATCTGGCCGAGCACCACCGAGATCCAGGACGTCATCGCCTCCGCGATCGGCGCCACCGGCTTCAGCGCCGCGTACGCCGACGTCTTCGCCGGTGACGAGCGCTGGCAGTCCCTGCCGACCCCGACCGGAGACACCTTCGCCTGGGACGGCGACTCCACCTACGTCCGCAAGCCCCCGTACTTCGAGGGCATGGGGCGCCTGCCGGCGCCTGTTTCCGACATCGGTCCGGCTCGGGTACTGGCCAAGCTCGGCGACTCGGTGACCACCGACCACATCTCGCCGGCCGGATCCATCAAGGCCGACTCCCCCGCCGGGCAGTACCTCGCCGAGCACGGCGTGCCGCGCCACGAGTTCAACTCCTACGGCTCCCGCCGGGGCAACCACGAGGTGATGATCCGGGGCACCTTCGCCAACATCCGGCTGCGCAACCAGCTCGTCCCCGGGGTGGAGGGCGGCTTCACGGTCAACCACCTGACCGGGGAGCAGACCTCGATCTACGACGCCTCCATGGCCTACCAGGAGGCGGGCGTGCCGCTGGTCATCCTGGCCGGCAAGGAGTACGGTTCCGGCTCGTCGCGGGACTGGGCGGCCAAGGGCACCATGCTGCTCGGGGTGCAGGCGGTCATCGCCGAGTCGTACGAGCGGATCCACCGTTCCAACCTGATCGGGATGGGCGTGCTGCCGTTGCAGTTCCCCGCCGGGGAGAACGCCGAGTCGCTGGGGCTGACCGGCACCGAGACGTTCACCATCACCGGGGTGACCGCGCTCAACGACGGCGACACTCCGCGCACGGTGAAGGTCACCACCGACGGCGGTGTGGAGTTCGACGCGGTGGTGCGGATCGACACCCCGGGTGAGGCGGACTACTACCGGCACGGCGGCATCCTGCAGTACGTGCTGCGGCGCATGATCGCCAACTGACCGCGATGCCATGAGGGCTCCCACCCGTCGGGGTGGGAGCCCTCACGTCGTGTGGTGTCCCGTCAGTCGGCGCGCCGTGCCTCCCGAATCTTCATGGCGTGCTCCACCAGCGTGATGAGCACCTGCTTCACCGACTCCCGCTGCCGGGCGTCGCAGAGCAGCACCGGCACCTCGGGATCGAGGTTCAGCGCCGCCTGCACCTCGTCGAGCCGGTACTGGCGGGCTCCCTCGAAGCAGTTGACCGCGACGAGGAACGGCGTCCCCCGACCCTCGAAGTAGTCGATGGAGGGGAAGCAGTCGGCCAGCCGACGGGTGTCGGCGAGCACCACCGCGCCGATCGCGCCGAGCGCCAACTCGTCCCAGACAAACCAGAACCGGTCCTGACCCGGGGTGCCGAAGAGGTACAGCACCAGGTCGTCGCTGATGGTGATCCGGCCGAAGTCCATCGCGACGGTGGTGGTCCGCTTCGTCTCGACGCCTTCCAGGTCGTCGATGCCCACTCCCGATTCGGTAAGCACCTCCTCGGTCCGCAGCGGACGCGTCTCGCTTACCGCGCCGACCAACGTGGTCTTACCCACCCCGAACCCGCCGGCGATCAGTATTTTGATCGCTGTGGGCAGAGCCGCCGTGTCCGACGGCCGCTCAGCATGCCCGTAGTCCATTGATAACCGCCTCGAAGATGCTGTGTGCCGACGATCGCCAGGTGCAACGGGCCCAGGCCGGCGGGCCGGTGACCGGGCGGGCCCGGCCGCCGGTCACCGCGTTCCCTCCACCGTCATCCGGCCTACTGTTCCCCGTTGGCCTGCTCGGCTGGCCGTGACGGCGAGGCGACATACCTGCCGACCCGGGTGATCAGCATGGCCATTTCGTACGCGATCAGCCCGACGTCGGCGTCCTCACTGGCCAGCACCGCCAGACAGGCGTTACGCCCGGCGGCTGTGACGAACAGGAACGACGACTGCATCTCGATGATCGTCTGCTGCACCTGCCCGCCGCCGAAACGCTTGCCGGCGCCGCGGGCCAGGCTCTGGATGCCGGCCGCCATCGCCGCCAGGTGCTCACCGTCGTCGCGGCTGAGCCCCTGCGAGGAGGCCATCAGCAGACCGTCGGCGGACAGCGCGACCGCGTGTTCGGCCTGCTTGACCCGGCCAACCAGATCATCCAGCAACCACGTCAGGTCGGCACTCGAAGCCGTCTTCTGCGCCACTTCGTCGTCCTCTTCTCCCCCGGCTCATCGCCGCGCTCACTTGGGCCTGACCGTTCTCCCCGGCTCGCCGGGCAGCGCACCTCGGTCAGGTCGCCTGTTGATCGGCGTCCTCGGGCTCATCGTCGGGCCCGGACCGACCGCCAGCACCGAGCAGCCGTGCGGCATCGGAACGTCCGCGCCGGGTGCCGGTCTGGTACGAACTCATCATGCGCCGCACCTGTTCGGGCTCGCGGACCACGTCCTCGTCCGCTTGCACCGCCTCGGGCTCGGCCCGCAACGCCGGAGCCAGGCTCGCCTGGCGTACCCGGACCGGCAGGCCCGACTCGGTGCGGGTCGGCTCGATCTCGGCAGGCATGGGGCCGCCCGGGGTCACCGGCTCGGCCGGCTGACCGGCGGCGGGGCCTTCACCGCTTCCGGTGCCGGGATCGCTTGTCCGGTGCGGCGGCCACGGTGGGCCGTCGCCGGACGGTGACGTGACCGGCAGTCCGATCGGAATTGTCGGTCCGTCCCAGGCAACGGAGCGCCCGGCACGGGACCGAGACATGCTCGGCAGCCCGGCACCGTCGGCACCGTCACCGCCGCTTGAGTGCACAATCTCCGCCGGTGTCTCCCGGCCGGTACCGATCGCGCCACCGTCGCCGGTGGGCTGTGCCGCGGCGTCCGCGGGTCGTCCCCCCGTCATGCTCGGCTCAGCCTCGTCAACGATCAGATCGCTCGGGATCAACACCACGGCGGTCGTCCCGCCGTACGCCGACTCCTTGAGCCGGACCCGCACGCCGTGCCGGTCGGTCAGCCGGCTCACCAGGTAGAGGCCCAGCCGGGACGTGTCGGCGAGGTCCAGCTCGGAACGGTCCCCGATGCGGTGGTTGGCGGCGGCGAGGTCCTCCTCGGTCATGCCCAGACCACGGTCCTCGATCTCGATGGCGAAGCCGTTGGCGACCAGTTCTCCGCGTACCTCGACGTTGGTGTGTGGCGGAGAGAACGACAGTCCGTTCTCGATCAGTTCGGCGAGCAGGTGGATGACGTCACCTACGGCCCGCCCGGCCAGCGACACACCGCCGATCGAGAGCAGGGTGACCCGGGTGTAGTCCTCGACCTCACCGACCGCACCCCGGACCACGTCCACCATCGGGACGCTGCGGCGCCACGCCCGGCCGGGGGTCGCGCCGGAGAGCACGATGAGGTTTTCCGCGTGACGTCGTACCCGGGTGGCCAGGTGGTCGACGCGGAACAGGTCTGCCAGTTCCTCGGCGTCCCGCTCGCGGCGTTCCATCGCGTCGAGCAGGGTGAGCTGGCGGTGCACCACGGCCTGGGTACGCCGGGCCAGGCTCAGGGACACCTCGCGCGCGGACCCACGCAGCTCGGCCTGCTCGACCGCGGTGCGGACGGCACCCTCCTGCACCACGTTGAAGGCCCGACCCACCTGGCCGAACTCGTCGTCATCGAAGCGCAGCGCTGGCATCTCCTTGGCGACGTCCACCTGCTCACCGCGCCCGAGCCGCTCCGCCACACTCGGCAACCGTTCGTTGGCGAGTCGGAACGCCGCATCGCGCAGTCGTTGCAGCTGCTGTGCCAGCGCCCGTGCCGTGGTGATCGAGACGACCACCGAGGCGATGACCGCGAGCAGGCCGAGACCCGCGACGAGGACCAGCCGGACGATGACACCGATCGCGACCGGCGTGGCCCGCTTGACGATGTCGTCACCGCCAGCCAGCACCACGTCACCGATCTCGATCAGCGCCGGAGCGGTGGTGTCGGACCAGTCCGAGGTCGAGAACGGCAGTCGGTAGGTGGTGCCGTTGCCGGTCATCACCTGGGATTCCAGGTCGGCCAGTCGCCGGAAGCTCGCCCCGGTGACCATCTGCTCGTAGCGGCGCTGATCAGCTTCGGGCAGCCGGACGATCGCCTGCTCGGCGACGAACTGACGGGCACCGACGACCCGGGTGAACTCGGCCCGCTCGACCGAGGTGATCCGGCCTGCGGCGAGCACGCCGGCCAGCATGGCGTCCTCCTGGGACAACAGCTCCCGGGCACGGTCGAGCCGGATCAGTTGTGTGGTGTCCTCGGCGATCTGCTCGTCGTCGAGATTGCCGAGTTCGTCGTACACCTGGTAGATCGACTCGATCAGCTCGGTGAACCTCGCACCGGCGTCGCCGCGGCCGATGTTGCGCCCGTCGACGGCAGTACGCGTGTCGGGCAGCGCGGCCAATCGCCGCTCCAGCTCCGCGATACGGTCGTGCAGCGCATCGCTGCCGAACACGCCGACCTGCCAGTCGTCGGTCGACTCGACGAACTCGGCGGCCAGTCGGTCGGTACGGGCACGCAGCCGCGTCAGCTCGTCAAGCTGCGCCTCCCGCGGGCGTCCGAGATAGACCAGCGAGGTGCGCCGTTCCAGCTGCAACTGCAACAGCAGCGGCTCGGTGGGATCGAACACCTGCGCGTCGAGCGCCTGCACACCGAACAGGTTCGCTCCATCGCGGACGGTAACCCAGGCGGCGAAGCTCCAGAGCGCCACCAGCGCGGCCAGCAGGGCCACCACCTTGGCACGCAGCTTCGTACTGCGGGAACCCATCACACCGTCCCTGGCCCTGAGCTAGTTGACCGGTCAGTCAGGAGCGAGCCACACAGCACACCGGCCCCGGCGCAACCTAACAACGTCACCGCAGCAACTCAAGCGCTGGTGATCATGTGCTGGTCGACCCGGGTCACCCCGACCGCGGGGTACCCGGTCCGGCGGCCAGAGCGCCGGCCGCCGGGCCGGCCGCACCGTCGCCCGCACGATGAGCGGCGGTGGGCGGCTGCCGGGGCGCATCGGCCGCTCTGTGCGATTCGCCGACGGGAATGCGAGCCGTGGTCGGCCCCGCTGTGCCAGGCTCAGGGACATGGACGACAAGACCATCCTGAGCCGGATCTCGGATCTGGTTGACGAGGAGCACCGGCTGCGCGCACAGGCGCAGGCCCACGAGACGGGCACCGACGACGACGCCCGCACCCGCCTGCGGGAGCTGGAGGAGTCCCTCGACCAGTGCTGGGATCTGCTGCGCCGCCGCCGTGCCGCTCGGCAGGCCCATGGCGATCCTGAGGCCCAGGGCGCCCGCCCGACGTCCGAGGTCGAGCGCTATCTGCAGTGAATCCCGCTCGCCCACGCCTCGCGACGGGCTCCGGGTGGCGGTGGCCACCACCCGGAGCCCGTCGGTCAGGCCAGACCGGCCTCGCGGCACAGCAGTTCGGTGAGCACCGTCGGGTCCACGAGGTCCGCTGGCAGTCCCCGGGCGGCGAACCAGGCGGCGACGATCCGGACATCGCGGGCCAGGAACTCCCGCCCCTGCGGGTTCACCACCACGTCGACCACCTGCGGAAGGTCGATCAGCGCCAGCCGCCCCGCGTGCACCAGCAGGTTGTACGGCGACAGGTCGCCGTGCGCGTACCCGGCCCGGGCCAGGACGACAAGTGCGTCGACCAGTTGCCCCCACAGCTCACGTAGTTCGGCCGGTGCTGGGCGCAACTCGGCCAGCCGGGGTGCGGCGCGTCCCTCCTCGGCGTCGCCGAGGAACTCCAGCATCAGCTCGGTGCCCCGCAACTGCACCGGGTACGGCACGGTGATGGTGCCGTAGCGCTGGCCGATCTCCCAGAGCCGGCTCAGGGCGGCGAACTCCGCCGCCGCCCACTGTCCGGCGATCATCTGCCGGCCGAACGCGGTCCGGCCGGTCATCGCCCGCATCTCACGTGACCGGCGCACCCGGCGCCCTTCGAGGTAACCCGCGTCCCGGTGAAACAGCCGGTGCCGAGGATCCCGGTATCGTTTCGCCGCCAGCAGGCAGGACCGGTCGGTGCCGGGGAGACCCCGGCGCACCAGGTGAACGTCGGCCTCCTTGCCGGTCTTGAGCACACCGAGCTCGGTGTCCTTCGCCGCCAGCTCGGTGACCAGCCAGTGCGGGTGGGGCTGCGGGCCGTGCAGCGCATCGTCCCAGGAGGACCACGTTTCGTCGGTACCCGGGTCGGGCTCGTCGGGGTCGGTGGGAGCGGGGCCGGTCGCCCGGCCGCGCTTCAGGAAGTGCGGTTCGTCGTCGTCGAAGCGGCGTCGGCCGCGGGTTCGGCGCTCGGGCGCCGGAAAGTCGTGATCGCGCATGGCGCTGGTAATCCCTTGGTCGAGGTGTGGGGAGGCAGGAAGTGACCTGCGAAGACGGCCATGACCGACCCCCTTTCCTCGACCGGGCGCACGCCCGGAGTGCACGATGCGTGGACCATGCTCGTGGGCGGGTCCGACCGGGTCAACCGAATTAGCGCGACTCAGGCACCCATGATCTCGGCGATGGCGGCGATCACGGTGTCCACCGTCGCCGTGGGTGCGAACCGGGCGTCGGTCCAGGGTCGCCCCCGGTGCAGCCAGATGCTGGGCAGGCCGACGGCGGTGGCTCCGCCGATGTCCGCCTCCGGGCCGTCCCCGACCACCCAGGCGCCGCGGAGCGGCATTCTGGCCCGCTGCGCGGCGAGCGCGAAGATGCGGGGGTTGGGCTTGCTGACCCCGGCATCTTCGGAGATCACCCAGTCGGCGATGTACCGGTCCAACCCGGTGCGGCGGATCTTGGTGTCCTGCTGCCGAACCGCGCCGTTGGTCACCACGACCGGCATCCAGCCGGCGTCGTCGGCGATCCGTAGGGCGCACGCCACCAGCGGGTCCAGCCGGGTGAACTCGACCACCCCGTCGTGCAGTTCCTCCACCAGGTCGATGGAGGGGATCCGCAACCGATAGCGGTCCCGGATCGCGTCCGCCACGTCCCAGCGGTCCGTCAATCCGTCGGCGTCGATTGATAGCAACCACTCGATGTCGTGCGGCGGCGCCCCGATGCCGTCGAGGAAGCGCTCTGCCCAGGTGCGGAACGGCCCGGCCCGATCGAGCAGGGTGTTGTCCAGGTCCAGCAGGAGCAGCGGCACTCGGGCACCTTACGGGAATCGGGTACCTCGCCGACAGGGCGGAAGGTTACGCGGTGGTGTCGGTCCGGAACAGCCGTCGCATGCGGCCGACCACCCAGGAAGCAAGCCGTACGTACGGTTTGCGTCAGTCGAGGGGAACTGACACGATCGACACGTGCCCAGAGTAAGCCAGGATCAGCTCGACGCCCGCCGCCAGGAAATCCTCGCCGCCGCGCGAGCCTGCTTCGCCCGGCACGGCTACGAGGGCGCGACCGTGCGACGCCTGGAGGAGGCCACCGGCCTCTCCCGTGGCGCCATCTTCCACCACTTCCGGGACAAGGACTCCCTCTTCCTCGCCGTCGCCGAGGACGACGCGGCCACGATGGTGGAGACGGTGGCCCGCAACGGGCTGGTCCAGGTCATGCGTGACCTGCTCGCCCGGGCGGTCTCCCCGGACACCACCGGCTGGCTGGGCAGCCAACTGGAGGTGTCGCGACGCCTGCGTACCGACCCGACCTTCGCCACCCGCTGGGCACAGCGGTCGGCCGCCATCGCCGAGGCGACCCGGGACCGGCTGGCCCGTCAACGGGAAGCCGGCGTACTCCGCGAGGACATTCCCATCGACGTGCTGGCCCGTTTCCTCGAGCTCGCCTACGACGGGCTGGTGCTGCACCTGGCCATGGGCCGACCCGCCGGTGACCTGGGCGCGGTGCTCGACCTGGTCGAGGAAGCGGTGCGCCGACGCTGAACCCGTCAGGTAACGAGAAGATAACTCGGCCGTACGGGCAGCCGGATGCTGGCATCGCCGCTCCACAATGAAGCCGCGTTCCCTCGCGTGACAGGAGCAGGCCATGACGGGTTTCGCGGTCGATTACGACACCTGGGGAGTTCCCGGTCCCACCTTCATCACGCTCTACCTGGTGGCCACGGTGATCGCCGTCACCGTCGTGCTGATCCGCCGCCGGGCGTTGCTGGGCGGCCGTGCCGCTCCCCCCGCCGACCAGCTGAACCCACAGCAGGTCGCCTACCTCAACGGCGGCGACGACTTCGCCGTCTGGACCTCGCTGGGCACGCTGCGCAGCCAGGGCGCGATCGGCGTCCACCCGGACCGTCGGCTGACCGCCGACGGTCCGCTGCCGCCCGCCGCCACCCCACTCGACCGGGCCATCCACTACGCCGCGACGCAGCGCACCCCGGCTCGGGAGGTACGACGCACCGAGTGGGTCGAGCGGGCCCTCACCGAACTGCGCGACGGGCTCGACAAGCGCGGTCTCGCGATCGGCCCGGACCGACGGGCGGCCCTACGCCACGCTCCGCTGCTGCTGGTCGCACTGCTGGCGCTCGGTGTCGCCCGGATCGTCGCCGGGCTCGCCAACGATCGCCCGGTCTGGTACCTGGTGCTCACCGTCGTCGCGCTCGGCGCACTGACCACCGTGCTGCTCGTCCGGGTGCCCCGCCGTACCCGGGCAGCCGAGGCCGCCCTGCGGACACTACGCCAGCGCAACCGGCACCTCGCACCCACCGCGAACCCGGCGTACGCCACCTATGGAGCGGCGGGAGCCGCCATGGCGGTGGCCCTGTACGGCACCGCGTCGCTCTGGGCACTCGATCCGACCTTCGCCCAGCAGGCCGAGATCCAACGCCAAGCCGTGGCCGGCGGCGCGACGTCCACCGGCGGGTGTGGCGGCGGGAGCACCGCGGGAGCAGGCGACGGCGGCTGCGGTGGAGGTGGGGGCTGTGGTGGCGGCGGGTGCGGCGGATGAACACCCCGCGTGGTGTGGGGATCGGCTGGCGCCCGGAAATCGCCGGGTTCGTCGCCGAGCTGCCCGGCCTGCGCTTCGTCGAGGTGATCGCCGAGTCGGTACCGGCCGCCGGACCACCCCCGGACGACCTGATCGAGCTGCGCGACCGCGGCGTCACCGTGGTGCCGCACGGCGTGCGGCTCTCCCTCGGCGGCGCGGAACCGGTCGATCCGACCCGGGTCGCCCACCTGGCGGCCGTCGCGCAGCAGCTGGCGGCTCCCCTGGTCAGTGAGCACATCGCTTTCGTCCGGGCTGGCGGCCTGGAGGCCGGCCACCTGCTACCCCTGCCCCGCACCCACGAAGCGGTCGACGCGATCTGCGCCAACGTCGCCCGCGCCCAGGCGGACCTGCCGGTGCCGCTCGCGCTGGAACCGATCGCCGCCCTGTTCGACTGGCCGGACGACGAACTCGACGAGGCGGCGTTTCTCAACGAGATCCTCGACCGCACCGGAGCCCTGCTGCTGCTCGACGTCGCCAACGTGTATGCCAACGCCCGCAACCGCGGCACCGACCCGCTCGCGCTGCTGGACCGACTGCCGCTGGAACGGGTCGCGTACCTGCACGTCGCGGGCGGCGCCGAGGGTGGTGGCTTCTACCACGACACGCACACCGATCCGGTCGGGCGGGAGGTGTTGGAGTTGCTCGCCGAGCTGTGCGCCCGGCACCGCCCACCGGCGGCCCTGCTGGAACGCGACGGACACTACCCGCCGGCGGCCGAGCTGCGCACCGAACTGGACGCCGTCGCCGCCGCCTGCGGCTTTCCGGTGGTGACGTGACGCCGACCGGGGCGGGGCCGGCCGGTCCGGCCGGAAAACCGGTCGGATCGCTCGCCTCGCGACAGGCGGAACTGGTCGCGGCCCTGGTGGCCGGCGGTCCGCCGCCGCCCGGCTTCGCAACCGGTCCGTTGGCCGCCGCCCGTGCCGCGTTGCTGCGCAAGCGGGCCGGCGAGGTCGCCCGACACTGGCCGTTGCTCGCCGCCGGGCTCGGCCCCACCTGGCCGACGGTGTTCGTCGAGTGGGCGGCCGACCGACCCACCGGCGGCGGGTTACGCGACGGCTGGGACCTGGCCCGTGCACTGCACGCCCGCGCCGCCCTGCCGGCACTCGGCGCCGAGGAACTGGCCGTCCGGGAGGCGCAGTTCCGCTACGACGGGCAGCGGGCACCGCGCCGCCGCCGGGCACCCGCCGTCGGCCGGGTCGGCGGCGTGCTCGCCCTTCAGGTCGCCGGCCGGGTACGCCTGCTGCGCCCGGCCCGCCCCTGAACCTGACCCACGACCGGGGCTGTTTCCGGCCCGGCGGGCTGGGGCAGGATCGTCGGCATGGATCTCGGACTGACCGATCGGGTGTACGTGCTCACCGGCGCCTCCCGTGGGCTTGGTTATGCCACCGCGCAGTGCCTGGTGGCCGATGGTGCCCGGGTGGTGCTCTCCGCCCGGCACGCCGACGCGGTGGAGGCCGCCGTGGCCAGCCTCGGCGGTCCCGACCGGGCCGTCGGCGTCACCGCCGACCTGGCGGACCCGGCGACCCCCGAACGGCTGCTGACCACCGCACAGCACCACTTCGGCCGCGTCGACGGTGCCCTGGTCTCCGTCGGCGGACCGCCCGCCGGCAGCGCCGCGTCGGTCGACGACGAGCAGTGGCGGCAGTCCTTCGAGACGGTCTTCCTCGGTAGCGTCCGCACCGTACGAACGGTCGCCGCCGCCCTGCCCGACGGTGGCGCCATCGCGCTGGTGCTCTCCACCTCGGCGCGCGGCCCGGTACCCGGACTGGGCATCTCCAACGGCCTGCGGCCGGGTCTGGCCGGCGTTGCCAAGGATGTCGCCGACGAGTACGGCCCCCGGGGCGTACGGGTGGTCGGGCTGCTGCCGGGACGGATCCTGACCGACCGCAACCGGGAACTCTTCGCCGCCTCCGGCGACCCGGAACGGGCCCGGACCGAGGTGGAGGCCGCCATCCCGCTGCGCCGCATCGGTGACCCCGCAGAATTCGGCCGGGTCGCCGCCTTCGTGCTCTCCCCCGCGGCCAGCTACCTCACCGGCGTCACCGTTCCGGTCGACGGCGGCGCGCTGCGCGGCCTGTGACCGCCGGGCAGCCACCCCGCCGCGACCGGCGGGCCGCCCACGGCCGGCCGGGGCGGGACGAGCCCCAGCCACGCCGGTACCCACGACCGAGCCGGGAGGAGTTGGCCGCCGCAGCCGACAAGACCATCCCGGACATCATCGGCGTCGGGCTGGATGTGCTCTTTGTCGGGATCAACCCGGGACTCTGGTCGGCCGCGACCGGGTGGCACTTCGCCCGCCCCGGCAACCGGTTCTGGCCGGCGCTGCACCGGGGTGGCTTCACCCCCCGACTGCTGCACCCCAGCGAGCAGGACGAACTGCCGGCCCTCGGGCTCGGGATCACCAACATGGTGGCCCGGGCCAGCGCCCGAGCCGACGAGCTGACCGCCGCCGAACTGGTCGACGGCGCACGGCAGCTCACCGACAAGGTGGCCCGTTACCGGCCGCGCTGGGTCGCGGTGGTCGGGGTGACGGCATACCGGATCGGCTTTGCCCGACCGAAGGCGAGGTTCGGGCCGCAACCGGAGCAGCTGGCCGATGCCCGGCTGTGGGTGCTGCCCAACCCCAGCGGCCTGAACGCCCACTACACCCCGCAGACCCTCGGTGCCGCCTTCGCCGAACTCCACTCGGCCACCCTCGACCGAGCAGGAGACACGCCCTAGTTGGCGGCGGCGGGCGGCATGGCCTCGTCGGCGATGTACTCCCGGGAGGGGATGACCACCGGCTCGGGCCCGGTGGCGTCGGCGTACGGCGTGGGTGAGTCCGCCACCGCGAACTGGGTGCGGTACAGCTCGGCGTAGAGACCGCCGACCGCGACCAGCTCGTCGTGGCGGCCCCGCTCCACGATGCGACCATCGTCGAGGACCAGGATCTGGTCGGCGTCCCGGACGGTGGAGAGCCGGTGGGCGATCACCAGGGCGGTACGCCCGGTCAACGCCACCGAGAGCGCCCGTTGCACCGCCGCCTCGCTCTCCGAATCCAGGTGTGCGGTCGCCTCGTCGAGAATCACGATCGACGGTGCCTTGAGCAGCAGCCGGGCGATGGCGATGCGCTGCTTCTCGCCGCCGGAGAAGCGGTATCCGCGCTCACCTACGGTGGTCTCGAGCCCGTCCGGCAGCGACCTGACCAGGTCGGCCACCTGCGCCCCGGCCAACGCCGCCCACAGCTCGTCGTCGGTGGCATCCGGCTTCGCGTAGCGCAGATTTTCCGCGATGGTCTCGTGGAACAGGTGCGAATCCTGGGTGACCACCCCGATCTCGTCGCGCAGCGAGTCGAGCCGGGCGTCCCGGACGTCGACTCCGCCGACCAGCACCTGCCCGTCGGTCACGTCGTAGATGCGGGAGATCAGCATGGACAGCGTGGACTTGCCGGCGCCGGAGGGCCCGACCAGGGCCACCATCTGCCCCGGCTCGACGCTGAACGAGACGCCCTTGAGCACCGGTTCGTTGACCGTACGATCCAGCGCGGCGACCTCCTCCAGCGACGCGAGGGAGATCTCGGCGGCGCTCGGGTAGCGGAACCGGACATCGCGGAACTCGACTGTCCCCGCGCCCTCGGGGATCCGCACCGCGGCGGGTCGCTCCTTGATGCCGGGTTGCAGGTCGAGCACCTCGAAGACCCGGTCGAACGAGACCAGCGCGCTCATCACATCCACCCGGACGTTGCTCAGCGCGGTGAGCGGGCCGTAGAGGCGGGTGAGCAGCAGCGCGAGGGTCACCACGGTGCCGGCGCTGACCTGGCCGCTGACCGCGAGCCAGCCGCCCAGGCCGTAGGTCAGGGCCTGGGCCAGCGAGGCCACCAGCAGCATGGCCACGAAGAAGGTCCGCGAGTACATCGCGGAGGTGATGCCGATGTCGCGGACCCGTTCGGCGCGGGCGGCGAAGCGGGCCGCCTCGGCGTCGGGTCGGCCGAAGAGCTTAACCAGCAATGCCCCGGCGACCCCGAACCGCTCGGTCATCGTCGCGTTCATCTTGGCGTCGAGGTCGTACGACTCACGGGTGATCTCGGCCAGCCGCCGGCCCACCCGACGCGCCGGGATGATGAACACGGGCAGCAGCACCAGCGACAGCGCCGTGATCTGCCAGGAGAGGGTGAGCATCACCGCGGCGGTGAGGACCAGCTGGATCACGTTGCTGACCACGCCCGACAGCGTCGAGGTGAACGCCCGCTGGGCACCCATCACGTCGTTGTTGAGCCGGCTGACCAGCGCGCCGGTCTGGGTCCGGGTGAAGAACTGCAACGGCATCCGCTGCACGTGGTCGTAGACGCGGGTACGCAGGTCGAGGATGATGCCCTCGCCGATGCGGGCCGAATACCACCGTTGGGCCAGCGACAGGAGAGCGTCGGCGACCGCGAGCGCGGCGATGAACATGGCCAGCCGGATCACCAGCGCGCCGGCCTCGGCGCCACCCCGGGTGATCGCGTCGATCACGTCGCCGGCCAGCAGCGGGGTCGCCACCCCGATCACCGCGGCGACGATCACGGTGAGCAGGAAGACGACGATGTCGCGTCGATAGGGGTGGGCGAAGGCGACGATCCGGCGGGCGACACCGCGCTTCAGCCGGTGCGCGGCGATGTCGTCCTGGCTGCGCATCGAGCGGAGCATGCTCCAACCGCCCATGCCACCAGCGGCCATGTGGTTGGACACGCTCACCTCCGGATCAGGACGTCGTACACCGTCGGGTCAATTCTCCCGACGCCTACGACAACCACACGAGTAACCCGGATCTTCCCGAGCGGTCCTTACTATTCCCCCCGGCCGGCGAGATCCCGTAGCCGTCGCGTCTGCGCCTCCCGCTCGGCGCGCTGCTGCTCGGCGTGGGTACGCCCGGCAGCCCCGGCGAGCAACGCCTTGATCTCCACGACGGCGTCCCGGTTGGGGGCGAGCAGCCCGGCGGTCAGGTCACGCACCGCGTCGTCCAATTCCGCAGCCGCCACGACCAGGGTGGCCAGGCCGATCCGGTCGGCCTCGGCGGCGTCCATCCGCCGCCCGGTGGTGCAGATCTCCAGGGCGCGAGCGTAGCCGACCAACTCGACCAGGCGCTTGGTGCCGGCCAGGTCAGGGACCAGGCCCAGCGTCACCTCGGCCATGGAGAACGTCGCGTCCTCGGCCAGCACCCGCAGGTCGCAGGCGAGGGCGAGTTGGAAACCGGCGCCGATGGCGTGCCCCTGGACGGCGGCGATCGAGATGACGTCCGGGCGGTGCAGCCAGGTGAATCCGCCCTGGTACTCAGCGATCTTGTCGGCGCACTCCCGCTCCGGCAGGGTGGTCAGCTCGGCGAAGGAGCCGGGCCCGGAGGCACCGGCGACGGCCAGGTCGAGACCGGCGGAGAAGGCACGCCCCTCGCCGCGTACCACGACCACCCGCACGTCACCGGGAAGCTCCCGGGAGAAGTCGCTCATCGCGCGCCACATCGCCGGGGTCTGCGCGTTGAGCACGTCGGGCCGGCACAGGGTGACCGTGGCGACCGGCCCGTCGCATTCCAGCCGGACCCCGGTCGCCTCGGCGGTCACCGGGCGGCCCGGGTCGCGGTGGTGGTGGTGGTGGCGGTGCTGCTGGACGACGCTGACGGGCGGGTCACGCCTTCTTGCGGCGCCGGGCGCCGCCGCGCTGCCGCAGCTGCACCCCGGACTCGGTGAGTACGCGGTGGATGAACCCGTACGATCGCCCGGTCGAGGCCGCGAGCGCCCGGATGCTCTCGCCCCCGGTGTACCGCTTGACGAGGTCCTTCGCGAGCGTCTGACGCTCGGCTCCGACGATCCGGCGACCCTTCTCAGTGCTGGTGGCTGTGCCAGTGGCTGCCATGCTGTGTCCTCACGTCCCAGACTGTGCGGTTCGGATACGGTCCCACCTATTAGACCGTCTCGAACGATCATGCGCCAGATATCAACTATTCGCCAACCGACACGCTATGCAATGTCAGGTTCCCGATAGGTGATGCCGCACGGGGCTCAGGCCAGCTCGACCAGTTCCAGCAGGTCGTCGCTCCAGGCATCCTCGTCACCGTCCGGCAGCAGGATCGCCCGGTCCGGCTTGAGCGCGAGCACCGCGCCCGGGTCGTGCGTGACCAGCACGATCGCGCCGGGATAGCGGGCGATGGCGTCGAGCACCTGCTCCCGGCTGACCGGGTCGAGGTTGTTTGTCGGCTCGTCGAGCAGCAGCACGTTGGCGCCCGAGCAGACCAGGGTGGACAGGGCCAGCCGGGTCTTCTCCCCGCCGGAGAGCACGCCGGCGGGCTTGTCGACGTCCTCGCCGGAGAAGAGGAACGCCCCCAGGATCTTCCGCAGTTCGGTGTCGGTCTGCTCGACCGCCGCCGCCCGCATGTTCTCCAGCACGGTCCGTTCCACATCGAGCGTCTCGTGCTCCTGAGCGTAGTAGCCCAGTCGCAGCCCGTGACCGGGGCGCACCTCGCCGGTGTCCGGCTCCAGCAGGCCGCCGAGCATCCGCAGCAGGGTGGTCTTGCCGGCGCCGTTGAGCCCGAGGATGGCCACCCGGGAACCTCGGTCCACCGCCACGTTCACATCGGTGAAGATCTCCAACGAGCCGTACGACTTGGACAGGCCGGTCGCGGTCAGCGGGGTCTTGCCGCACGGCGCCGGTGCGGGGAAGCGCACCTTGGCCACCTTGTCGGCGACGCGGACCTCCTCCAGGCCGGACATCAGCCGTTCGGCGCGGCGGGCCATGTTCTGCGCGGCGACCGTCTTGGTGGCCTTGGCCCGCATCTTGTCGGCCTGGGCCATCAGCGCGCCGGCCTTCTTCTCGGCGTTGGCCCGCTCCCGGCGGCGGCGACGTTCGTCGGTCTCCCGCGCCTCCAGGTACGCCTTCCAGCCCAGGTTGTAGACGTCCACCACGCTGCGGGTGGCGTCCAGGAACCACACCTTGTTGACCACCGACTCCAGCAGGTCGCCGTCGTGGGAGATCACGATCAGGCCGCCCTTGTGGTTGGCCAGGAAACCCCGCAGCCAGGTGATCGAGTCGGCGTCGAGGTGGTTGGTGGGCTCGTCCAGCAGCAGAATCCCGCCGCCGTTCTCGCCCGCGTCCCGGAACAGGATCCGGGCCAGCTCGATCCGGCGACGCTGACCGCCGGAAAGGGTGCCGATGGTCTGCGCCAGGGCGCGATCGGGCAGCCCCAGGTTGGCGCAGATGCGGGCCGCCTCGGCCTCCGCCGCGTACCCGCCGAGCGCGGCGAACTGGTCCTCCAGCGCGCCGTAGCGGCGCACCAGGCGCTCGTCGGCATCCTCGGCGAGCCGCGCCTCCAACTCCTTCATCCCGGCCATCAGCGCATCCAGCCCGCGGGCGGACAGCACCCGGTCGCGGCCGGTGACGTCCAGGTCACCGGTACGCGGGTCCTGCGGGAGGTAGCCGACGGCGCTGCGCCGGTCGACCTGCCCGGCGTACGGCTGGCCCTCCCCGGCGAGCACCTTCAGCGTGGTGGTCTTTCCGGCGCCGTTGCGCCCGACCAGGCCGATCCGGTCACCGGGCTGCACCCGCAGCGTGGTGTCGGACAGCAGGATCCGGGCTCCGGCGCGCAGTTCCAGGCCGGTGGCAGTGATCATTTCCAGGTACTCGCTCTCGGGATCCGAAGGGCTGACTCAGGGCACACGAAAGCGCCGGCGGATCCTGGTGACCCGTCGGCGCGGGGCGTTCAGCCTTCGCAGCGCAGCACGGCGTCAAGTGTACCGGGCCCTGGCCGGCGCCCCACGCGGATTACCGACCAAGATCGTCGGGTACCGGATCGCCGACCGGACCCGGTTCCGGCCCACGAGCCACTGACTGATCGGGGTCACCCATGGAGCTGAACGAGAACGCACGGATCGACACCAGCCAGGTGGAGGACCGGCGAGGCAGCGGCGGAGGCGGCGGGATGGGCATCCCCATTCCGATCGGCGGCGGGCGCGGCGGCATCGTCGGCATCGTCATCGCCGTGCTGGTGGCCCTCGTCGGCGGCGGCTTCGGCCTGAACGCCATGACCGGTGGCGACCAGCAGGGCGACAACGCCGCGTTGGAGCAGCGCTGCGCCGCCGAGAACGCTCTGGAGCAGCTCGACTGCCGCAACACGCTCTACGTCAACTCGATCCAGGCGTACTGGCGCACCGCCCTGCCGCAGGCCCTCGGCGAGCAGTACCGCCCGACCCGCACCGTCTTCTTCAGCCAGGCCGTGAACACCGCCTGCGGCCAGGCCGACTCCGGCGTCGGCCCGTTCTACTGCCCGGCCGACTCGCTGGTCTACATCGACCTCTCCTTCTACGAGGTACTCGCCACCCAACTGGGTGCCGAGGGCGAGTTCGCCCAGCCGTACGTGCTGGCCCACGAGTACGGCCACCACGTGCAGAACCTGCTCGGCACCAACGAGCAGGTGCGCCGCCAGCAGCAACGCGACCCGGGCAACGCCAACGACCTGTCGGTACGCCTGGAGTTGCAGGCCGACTGCTACGCGGGCGCATGGGCGAAGAACGCCACCGGCACCGCCGACGAGAGCGGCCAGAAGATCTTCACCAGCATCACCGAGCAGGACATCGCCGAGGCCATCGACACGGCCGAGGCGATCGGTGACGACGCCATCTCCAAGCGCGCCGACCGGCCGGTCAACCCGGAGGAGTTCACCCACGGCTCGTCCGCCGACCGCAAGCGGTGGTTCAACCAGGGCTACGAGAGCGGCGACCCGGCCTCCTGCGACACGTTCAGCGGCGCGGTCTGACGAACCGGGCCCGGTCACCGGTGACCGGGCCCGCAGCCGCACGACGCGCCCCGTCCGCCGGGCCGGGTGCTAGCGGCCGGCTTCCGGCTGCGGTTCGCGAACCAGAATGCGAACCGCCCGGGCGGCGGTCACCGCGGCCAGCAGCACCGCGTGCCGAGGTTCGGGGACGTCGAGCAGGCGGTCGGCGCGCAGCGCGGCCAGCGGGGCGAGTCGACGGTCGGCCAGCACGGTGTCCACGGCCCGCCGGTCCCCACCGGCGACCAACGCGTCCAGCCGGTCGACCGTCGGCAGCAGCAGCCGGACGGCCAACTCGACAGCGTCGGCCAGCGCCGCCTTGGTCTGGTTGTCCCGGCGGCGCGCGAAACGCTGCTGGGACCAGCCGCCGGCGGCGGTGCGCCCCTGCACGTAGCGGGTGTCCACCTTGTGCACCGGCAGCCGCTCCCCCTCGGCGATGCCCACCGCCACCGCGCCCTTACGGACCAGCAGCAGCCCGAGCCGGCGCGGCACGGTGACCGCCGCCACGAAACCCGCCAGATCGGTGGCGGGCGACGAACCCGGGGGCGCGTGCAGTTCCGCGGTGGCACCGTCCGGAGCGGACAGCAGCAGGCCGTACTCCTGCACGCCGACGGTGGGCGGGCCGTGTCGGTCGGCGAAACCGGCGACCCAGCGGGCGGCCCGGCCCGGATCGACCTCCACCCACCGGCCGCCCCCGGCGGCGGGTCGGCTGCTCATCACCCGACCGTACGGCACGGCCAGCTCGGGTCAGCCACCGAGGAGCATGGCGACGGCCAGCACGGTGATGATGGCGCTGGACAACAGGGCGGTGACCAGGCGACCACGGTCGCTGGTCAGCACCTGCCCGATCAGCGAGCCGCCCCCGGCGATCAGCAGCTGCCAACTGGCCGAGGCGATGAACACCCCGAGGGTGAAGACCACCGCGACGGCCGTACCGGAGCCACCCAGGTCCGCCCGGCCGAGCACCAGGGCCGTGAAATAGACGACGGTCGCCGGGTTGAGCAGGGTCAGCGCGAGGATCCCGACAAACGCCCGGGGCGGCGTGTCCAGTCCACGCCGCGCCAACGGTTGACCCGGCCCCGGCGTGGCGTCGTGCGCCGGTGGCCGCTCCGGAGAACTGCGGGTGCCACGCGCCCGCAGGGCCCGCCAGGCGCCGTGGGCGGCGAGGGCGAGCAGCACCGCCGCGCCGACCAGGCGCAGCGGCCCGGCGAGCGGAGCGAGCCAGCCCGCGACCACCGCGCCACCGAGCGCCGCGCCACCGGCGTACAGCCCGTCGGCGGTCGCCACCCCGAGCGCGGCGGCCGAACCGACCCGGAACGAGGTCCGCGCGGTGAGCCCGAGAATGAGCACGGCGATCGCACCGACCGGGACGGCCACGCCGTAGCCGGCGACCAGACCGGCGAGGAACGCGCCGGTCACGACAGACGCCGTGCCGAGACGCGGCCCGGCGCCAGCCGCTGTCGGCGCCCGGCGGTGGCCACGGCGACAGGACTCAGCTTCATCGGGTACGCCTCACTCACCGCGTCATCCTGCGACGGCATCGCCCATGCTCGCCACGAATTATCGGACCGGGCCGAGTTGCGGTATGTCGGTCGGTCGAAGGCAGCCTGACGGCGCGCATTGCGGTATCCCGTGGTCGGGAGTACGGCCCCGGCCGAGAACAAGACGACGTCGGGCGCGGCATCCGCTGGATGCCGCGCCCGAGGCGGAACTGTTGGGCCTGCCCGGAGGAGCTGTCAGACGTTGAAGCCGAGGGAGCGGAGCTGGTCGCGGCCCTCGTCGGTGATCTTGTCGGGTCCCCACGGGGGAAGCCAGACCCAGTTGATCCGGATGTCGTCGACCAGACCACCGCCGGGCCCGGTGGTCAGCGCCTGGCGGGCCTGGTCCTCGATCACGTCGGTTAGCGGGCAGGCCGCCGAGGTCAAGGTCATGTCCAGGGTGGCAACGTTCTGGTCGTCGACGTGTACGCCGTACACCAGGCCGAGGTCGACCACGTTGATGCCCAGCTCCGGGTCGACGACGTCCTTCATCGCCTCCTCGATGTCGGCGACGGCGGCCTTGCCGCCGTTCGGCGCGACGTTGCCGTCAGCCACCGGGCCGGTCGCCGTGCCTTCGCCGGCCGCCGAGGTCGCCTCGGTCGCGGTGTTCTCGCTCATGCCTTCACCTCCGTCGGGCTCGCGCCCACACCGGCGCGTGCCGCAGCGTCCTTGAACGCCATCCACGGCAACAGCGCGCACTTGACCCGGGCGGGATAGCGGGCAACGCCCTCGAACGCCACCCCGTCCCCGAGCACGTCCTCGTCCGGCGTGACCTGGCCACGACCGGACATCAGCGCCAGAAACGCCTCGTGCACCTCGAACGCCTCCGCCGCGGCCCGCCCGGTCAGCAGCTCGTGCAGCACGCTGGCGGACGCCTGGCTGATCGAACAACCCATCCCGTCGTACGACACGTCGTGCAGCGTCGCTCCGTCGGTGGCCACCCGGACGGTGACCTCGTCCCCGCAGGTCGGGTTGACGTGGTGCGCCTCGCCGACCCGGTCGGCCGGATCGGCGGCGTCGCGCAACCCACGACCGTGCGGGTGCTTGTAGTGATCCAGGATGATCTCCTGGTAGAGCTGGTCGAGCTGCATCAGCAGAACACCTTCCGCACCTGTTCCAGGCCTGCCACCAGCGCGTCGATCTCCTCGGTCGTCGTGTAGAGGTAGAACGAGGCCCGGGTGGTGGCCGGCACCCCGAATCGGGTGCAGACCGGGCGGGCGCAGTGATGGCCCACCCGCACCTGCACGCCGAGGGAGTCGAGCACCTGACCCACGTCGTGCGGGTGCACGTCGCCGAGGGCGAACGAGATGGTGCCGCCCCGGCCGACCGGCACCTCCGGGCCGAAGATCCGCAGGCCGGGCACGGTGCCCAGGGCGTCCAGCGCGTACGCGGTCAACTGCTTCTCGTGCCACTGGATCGCCCGCATGCCGATGCCGGAGAGATAGTCCACTGCCGCGCCGAGCGCGACCGCCTCGGCGATCGGCGGGGTACCGGCCTCGAACCGGGCCGGCGGCGCGGCGTAAGTGGAGCCGCCCATCGTCACCGTCTCGATCATCGAACCGCCGCCGAACACCGGCGGCATCGCCGCCAGCAGCTCCGCGCGGCCCCAGAGCACGCCGATGCCGGTCGGGCCGCACATCTTGTGCCCGGTGAAGACGATGAAGTCCGCGTCCAGGTCGACCACGTCGATCGGCATGTGCGGCACCGACTGCGAGCAGTCCAGCAGCAGCAGCGCCCCCACCTCGCGGACCCGGGCGGTGATCCGGGAGGTGGCGTTGACGGTGCCCAGGATGTTGGACATGTGCACCAGCGAGACGATCTTCGTCCGCTCGTTGACCAGGTCGGTCAGGCCCGACTCGTCCAGCCGGCCGTTGTCGGTGACCGGGAACCAGCGCAGCGTCGCGCCGGTGCGCTCGGCCAGCAACTGCCACGGGACGATGTTCGAGTGGTGCTCCATCTCGGAAATGACGATCTCGTCACCCGGCCCGAGCCGGAGCCGAGGGTCGGCGTCGGAACGCAGCGAGGCGTTGGAGAACGCGTACGCCACGATGTTGATCGCTTCGGTGGAGTTCTTGGTGAAGACCACCTCGTCGACGCTCGGCGCGTTGATGAACGCGGCGACCTTCGCCCGGGCCCCCTCGTACGCCTCGGTCGCCTCGGTGCCGAGCGTGTGCACCGAGCGGGACACGTTGGCGTTGTGCCGGGCGTAGTGCTCGGCCAGCACGTCGAGCACCTGACGCGGCTTGTGCGAGGTGTTGGCGCTGTCCAGGTAGACCAGCGGATGCCCGTTGACCTCCCGATCGAGGATCGGGAAGTCGGCGCGTACCGCCGCCACGTCGTAGCGGGGCACGTCCTCGAACTGCGGCATCCCCGGCGGGATCGCGATGGTGGTCATCGTGGTGACCGCCCCTTCCTTCGGGGTCAGACCCGCGCCGGACCGGCCCCGGCCGCGTACCGCTCGTAGCCGGACTCCTCAAGCTTGTCGGCCAGTTCCGGGCCGCCCTGCTCGACGATCCGACCGGCGACGAAGACGTGCACGAAGTCGGGCTTGATGTAGCGCAGGATCCGGGTGTAGTGGGTGATCAGCAGCAGGCCGGTGTCGCCGGTGTCGCGCACCCGGTTCACGCCCTCACTCACCACGCGCAGCGCGTCCACGTCGAGGCCGGAGTCGGTCTCGTCGAGGATGGCCATCTTCGGCTTGAGCAGCTCCAGCTGCACGATCTCGTGGCGCTTCTTCTCACCGCCGGAGAAGCCCTCGTTGACGTTGCGCTGGGCGAAGGCCGGGTCCATGTGCAGCCGCTCCATGGCACCGCGCAGCTCGCCGCCCCAGGTGCGCAGCTTCGGCGCCTCGCCGTCGATGGCGGTCTTGGCGGTACGCAGGAAGTTCGCCACCGACACGCCGGGCACCTCGACCGGGTACTGCATGGCGAGGAAGAGGCCAGCGCGGGCCCGCTCGTCGACGGACATTTCCAGGACGTCCTCGCCGTCCAGGGTCACCGAGCCGCCGGTGATCTCGTACTTCGGGTGGCCGGCGACCGAGTACGCCAGGGTCGACTTGCCGGAGCCGTTCGGGCCCATGATCGCGTGGGTCTCCCCCGACTTCACGGTCAGGTCGACACCGTGCAGGATCGGCTTGAGCTCACCCTCGGGCAGCTTCACCGACACCTGTAGGTCGCGGATCTCCAGGGTGCTCATTATCGGGTCACTCCATTGCTCGGCGTCAGACTGACGTAGATGTCACCGTCGCGGACTTCGACGGGGTAGACGGGTACGGGTTCGGTGGCGGGCAGCCCGGTCGGCTCGCCGGTGCGCAGATCGAAACGGGAGCCGTGCAGCCAGCACTCCAGCGTGCAGCCTTCGACCTCGCCCTCGGAGAGCGCCACGGCCGCGTGCGAGCACTCGTCGAACACGGCGTAGAACTGGTCATCCTCGCCGTGCACGAGCGCGATCTGGGTGCCGTCGACGTCCGCGCTGATCGCGGTGCCCTTCGGCACGTCCTCGATGGCGCAGATGCGGATCATCAGGCGCCCGCCTTCGTCAGCCGCGCCTCGATAGCGTCCCCCAGCCGCTCACGCAGGGACTCCACCGGGATCTTGTTCAGCAGCTCGGCGAAGAAGCCGCGCACCACCAGCCGGCGCGCCTCGGCCTCCGGGATGCCCCGGGCCATCAGGTAGAACAACTGCTCGTCGTCGAAGCGGCCGGTGGCGCTGGCGTGACCGGCACCGGCGATCTCGCCGGTCTCGATCTCCAGGTTCGGCACGGAGTCGGCCCGGGCACCGTCGGTGAGCAGCAGGTTCCGGTTGATCTCGTACGTGTCGGTGCCGGTCGCCTCGGCCCGGATCAGCACGTCGCCGACCCAGACGGTACGGGCGCTCTCCCCCTGCAACGCGCCCCGGTAGCCGACGTAGCTGCGGCAGTCCGGCACGGTGTGGTCGACCAGCTGGCGGTGCTCCTGGTGCTGGCCGGAGTCGGCGAAGTAGACGCCGTACAGCTCGGCCTCGCCACCGCGGTCGGTGTACTCGACGGTGGTGTACTGCCGGACCAGATCGCCGCCGAGGGTGACCTGGACGTGCAGCACCCGCGCGTCGCGCCCCAGCCGCACCTTGAGGTGCTGCGCCTGCACCGCGTCGTCGGCCCAGTCGGCGACGGTGACCAGGGTGAGCTTCGCCCCGTCGCCCACCGACACCTCGACGTTGTCCGCCAGGGTGGCCGAGCCGACGTGCTCCAGTACCAGGATCGCCTCGGCGAACCGGCCCACCTCGACGACCGTGTGCCCGAAGGCCAGGCCCTCGACGCCCGCACCGACCGCCCGGAGAATGGCCGGACCGCTGATCACCGCGTCCTGCGCCACCCGGACCAGTAGCGCCTGCTCCGCCCCGCCGTAGGCCAGCGCGCTGACCCGGTCGAACGGGGTGAGCACGCTGCCGACCCGTGGGTCGTCGCGGCCGACCCGCTCCACGGACACGCCCTCGGGCAGGTCGGCGTACTCGTGCCGGACCGTGCCGGTGGCGGTCGGGTCGTCACCGGCCAGCCCACGCAGCCGCTTGAGCGGGGTGAAGC
The DNA here is from genome assembly GCF_018070435.1 of Micromonospora sp. C51. Classification (NCBI taxonomy): domain Bacteria; kingdom Bacillati; phylum Actinomycetota; class Actinomycetes; order Micromonosporales; family Micromonosporaceae; genus Micromonospora; species Micromonospora sp. C51. The sequence goes on from NZ_JAGPXQ010000018.1 coordinate 56,514, forward strand.
GCCACTCCTCCTCCAGGCCGGTCAGGGCCGGGAAGTCGGCGACATCGTACGAACGCAGCGCCTGCGACTTGGTGCTGGGCGGCGCGGAAGCCTGGGTAGTCATCTCGTCCTTGTTTGTGTCTACGACGACGGTGTCCGGTGCTCTGGTGGCGGCCAGGGTCAGCCGACCGCGCCCTCCATCTGCAGCTCGATCAGCCGGTTGAGCTCCAGGGCGTACTCCATGGGCAGTTCCTTGGCGATCGGCTCGATGAAGCCGCGCACGATCATCGCCATCGCCTCGTCCTCGCTCAGGCCCCGGCTCATCAGGTAGAAGAGCTGGTCATCGCTGACCTTGGAGACGGTCGCCTCGTGCCCCATCGACACGTCGTCCTCGCGGATGTCGACGTAGGGGTAGGTGTCGGAGCGGGAGATGGTGTCCACCAGCAGGGCGTCGCACTTGACCGTGCTGGCGCTGCTGTGCGAGCCCTCCAGCACCTGCACCAGACCCCGGTACGAGGTCCGGCCGCCACCCCGGGCGATCGACTTCGACACGATGGTGCTGCTGGTGTGCGGTGCCGCGTGGACCATCTTGGCGCCGGCGTCCTGGTGCTGCCCCTCGCCGGCCATCGCCACCGAGAGCACCTCGCCCTTGGCGTGCTCACCGGTCATGTAGACCGCCGGGTACTTCATGGTGACCTTGGAGCCGATGTTGCCGTCGATCCACTCCATGGTCCCGCCCTCGTGGCACACGGCGCGCTTGGTGACCAGGTTGTAGACGTTGTTCGACCAGTTCTGGATGGTCGTGTAGCGGCACCGGGCGTTCTTCTTGACGACGATCTCCACCACGGCGCTGTGCAGCGAGTCCGAGGAGTAGATCGGCGCGGTGCAGCCCTCGACGTAGTGCACGTACGCACCCTCGTCGACGATGATCAGCGTCCGCTCGAACTGGCCCATGTTCTCGGTGTTGATCCGGAAGTACGCCTGCAGCGGGATCTCCACGTGCACGCCCTTCGGCACGTAGATGAACGAGCCGCCGGACCACACGGAGGTGTTCAGGGCGGCGAACTTGTTGTCGCCGACCGGGATCACCGTGCCGAAGTACTCCTTGAAGACGTCCTCGTGCTCCTTGAGCGCGGTGTCGGTGTCGAGGAAGAGGACACCCTGCTCCTCCAGGTCCTCGCGGATCTTGTGGTAGACCACCTCGGACTCGTACTGGGCGGCGACACCGGCGACGAGGCGCTGCTTCTCCGCCTCCGGGATGCCCAGCTTGTCGTAGGTGTTCTTGATGTCCTCCGGCAGGTCCTCCCAGCTGGCGGCCTGCTTCTCGGTGGAGCGCACGAAGTACTTGATGTTGTTGAAGTCGATCCCGGTGAGGTCGGCGCCCCAGGCCGGCATCGGCTTGCGCTCGAACAGCCGCAGACCCTTCAGGCGCAGGTCGAGCATCCAGGCCGGCTCGTTCTTCTTGGCCGAGATGTCCCGCACCACCGCCTCGTTGAGGCCGCGCTGAGCCGAGGCCCCGGCGACGTCCGGGTCGGCCCAGCCGTACTCGTAGTTGCCCAGGGCGGCGAGCTGCTCCTCCTGGGTCAGGGGCTGGACGATCTGCTCGGTCATCTATCTGTCCTCACAGTGGTGACGGTCTTACCGGACTGGGCGTGCGGCGGACCCGGGATGTGCGTGGTGCACACCCCGTCGCCGTGCGCGATGGTGGCCAGGCGCTGCACGTGGGTACCGACCAGGCGGGAGATCACCGTGGTCTCGGCCTCGCACAGTTGGGGAAACTCGGCGGCCACGTGCGCCACCGGGCAGTGGTGCTGGCAGAGCTGGCCGCCGGAGGCGATCGTGGAGGCACTGGCAGCGTATCCCTCGGCGGTCAGCGCCGCGGCGAGAGCCTCGGCACGGGCCATCGGATCGTCGCCGGCGTCGGCCAGAGCGGCCTGACAGCGTGTCTCCAGGGCGGCCACCTGCTCGGCGGCGAAGCGCTCCACCGCCTGCGTGCCACCGGTGCTGGCGATCCAGCGCAGCGCGGCGGTGGCCATGTTGTCGTAGTGGTGGGTGCCACACCGGCTGCGGGCGGCATCAGTGAGCAGGAACACCTTTGCCGGCCGACCCCGCCCGCGGTGACCGCGTACGGTCTGCTCACGGGCCACGACGTCGCCGTCGGCGAGCATCGCGTCCAGGTGCCGGCGGATCGCCGCCGGGCTCAGCCCGAGCGCGTCGCCCAACTGCGCGGCGGTCGCGGCGCGGCGTTCCAGGAGCAGCAGGGTGACCCGGTCCCGGGTCGACGGCTCACTGGCGAGCGTGCCGGCCGGAGCCGGCTGCTCAGGCGTCACGTTGACACCGGGCAGCGACCGGCCGGCGACCGTAACGGTCGTCGGCTGGTGCCCGGTGAGCGCCGCCGCCTTTTTCACAACGCCCACGTTACGTAATTCGACCAGGGCCCGCAAACGTGACCCCGGTGATCCGAACCACCGCACGGGCGGAGTCACCCGATCGGCGACAACTACGTTGCGTAGGATTCGCTTCGTGAAGCGACCCGACCGCTCCCCGGTCTCCCGCACCCTGCTGCGTCGTCTGGCGTTCGCCAACATCGTCGCGAACGCCGCGATCGTCGTCACCGGCGGGGCGGTGCGGTTGACCGCGTCCGGGTTGGGCTGCCCCACCTGGCCCCGGTGCACCGACGAGTCGTACACCACCACCGCCGAGATGGGCATGCACGGGGTGATCGAGTTCGGCAACCGCCTGCTCACCTTCGTGCTGGTGCTGATCGCGGGCGCGACCCTGCTGGCCGTGCTGGCGTACCGTCCCCGGCGGCGCGGCGCGGTGCCACTGGCGCTGGCCGTCGTGCTCGGCATCGTGGCGCAGGCGGTGATCGGCGGGATCACCGTCCGCACCCAGTTGCATCCCTCGATCGTGGGCATTCACTTCGTGGTGTCGATGCTGCTGCTGCTCGTCGCGTACGCCCTGTGGCGTCGGGTGAGCGAGCCGGACGGCCGCAAGGTGCCCGTGGTGCCGCCGGCGCTGCGGTCCCTGACCTGGATCACCCTGGCGGCCAGCGCGGCGGTCATCGTTGTCGGTGTGGCGGTGACCGGCAGCGGCCCGCACGCGGGCGACGCGGACGCCGTCCGCAACGGCCTGGACCCACAGACGATCTCCCAGGTCCACGCCGACCTGGTGTTCCTGCTCGTCGGCCTGACCGTGGGGCTGTGGCTGGCGCTGCGCGCGGTCGGCGCACCAGCGCGGGCCGTACGGGCCGCGCTGACCCTGCTCCTGGTCGAGCTGGGGCAGGGGGTGATCGGCTTCGTGCAGTACGTCACCAACCTGCCGGCGCTGCTGGTCGGCCTGCACATGCTCGGCTCCTGCCTGGTCTGGCTCGCCACCCTCGCCCTGCTCTGGTCAACCCACGAACGCCACCCCACCCAACCCCCGGCCACCCCAACCTCACCCCCCGCCCCCGCTCACACCGCACCCTCCCACCCGGCCCCAACCCGCGCCTGACCTCGCCGATCATGAAGTTGTTGTCGCACCACGCCGGAGAGGGCGACAACAACTCCATGATCACGGGAGCGATGCGGGGGTGGGGTGGGACAGGTGGGTGAGGATGGCGTCGGCCAGGCGGTCGGGGGCGTGGTCGGCGTGGGCGAGGAAGAGTGAGGGCTCGGTCAGTTCGAGTTCCACAAGCACCGGGGCGCCGTCGGCACCGGGGATCAGGTCGACCCGGGCGTAGAGCAGGCGCTCGGACCCGCCGGGCACCGCCGCGAGGGCCTGCGCGGCGACGGCGAGCTGCGCCGGTTGGGCGGTGCGGCCGGTGGTCTCCTCGGCCCCGTGCAGCACGTCGTCACCCTGCTCCGGCCCGGTCAGTATCGGCCCCTTGCGGACGGCGTGGCTGAAGGTCAGCCCGGCCGGGCCGGCGAGAAAGAGCAGAGCGATCTCACCGACGGTGTCGACCGCGGTCAGGTACGGCTGGACCATGGCCACCCGACCTGCCGCGCCGAGCCGGCGTACGTGGGCCGCCGCGAGATCCCGGTGCGCCGGGTCTGCCAGGTCGTAACGGCCGGTGCCCCGACTGCCCGCGCTCACCGTCGGTTTGATGACGTACTCACCACCGTCGGCGGGCGGCTGCCACGGCTCGCCGGGCGACACCCAGCCGGTGGGGACGGTGGGCACGCCGGCCGCGGACAACTCGTCGAGGTAGCGCTTGTCGGTGTTCCAGCGCACCACGTCAGCCGGATTCATCAGCCGCGGTACCCGAGCGGCCCAGGCGAGGAACTCGTCCCGGCGGAACACGTAGTCCCAGGTTGAGCGGAGCACGGCCAGGTCGTAGCCGGCCCAGTCGACGGCTGGATCGTCCCAGACGACGGGTTCGGCGACGATCCCCCGGGCGGCCAGCGGGGCCACCACCAGACGATCGTCGTCGTGGAGGTCGGCCAGGTCGGTGCAGGTAATGAGAGCGACCCGGGGTTTCCCCCGGGTCGGCTGGTGGTGATCGGTCAATTTATCTCAACGGGCCATCGTGCGGCGGGCCATCGAACGCCAGAGGTCGTTGCTCGGGCGCATCTGGTCCATCAGTTCCCGTTCCCAGGCGTTCTCCACGGCGACCCCGGCCTGCGCGCAGGCCTCACGGGCGGTCACCGTGTCCTCGGCGAACTGGTCGCCCCACGCGCCGTCGGAGCCCACCAGGACGATGCGGGCACCGCGCTTGCCGACGTACTCGATGACCGCCTTCGCCCCGCCATGCTCGGCGGCGAACGACTTGATGCCCGCGACCAACCCGTTGGGGGTCTGCCCGGAGGCGGTCTGATCAGTCGTCAGCGTCGTATCGGAACCATCTGCCATAACGTGAAGACTAAGCAGAGATGCACTCGGACGGGCGAGAACCATCAACCTTTTGTGATACCCATTACCCGCAGGTTTAAGGAAGACCAAAGACGTTTCGCCCGTATTTATCAGCACCAAAACGGGTCAATCGGCGCCGCAAAACGTCACCAAGCGGGCTGCGAGATCCCGGCGGCCGACCGTCAGAGCGTGTTGGGGAGGCTCGCCACGGGCGAGCCTCCCCAACAACACGCTCAGAGCAGGGCGTCGAGGGCCGCGGCGGCGAAGACGATGGTCAGGTACGACGTCGACCAGTGGAACAACCGCATCGGCTTGACCGGCTCGCCCCGACGGGCCCGCCCGGCGAGCCGGTGCGCCTCGGCCAGGAAGATCGCCCCGACCACCAGCGTCGGGACGCCGTAGACCGCGCTCAGCCCCAACGCCCACACGGCCAGCGAGGTCAGCACGGTCAGCCAGGCGAACAGCACGATCTCGGCGTTGACCCGCCGGACCGAGGCGACCACCGGGAGCATCGGGATGCCGGCCCGGGCGTAGTCGTCCTTGTACTTCATGGCCAACGGGTAGAAGTGCGGCATCTGCCAGAAGAAGACCACCCCGAACAACGCCCACGCCACCGGCGACAGCGAGCCGGTCACCGCCGCCCAGCCGATCAGCACCGGCGCGGCGCCGCAGGCGCCGCCCCAGAAGGTGTTCGCCGTCGTCGTGCGCTTGAGCCACAGCGTGTAGACGACGTCGTAGTACACGATCGCCGCCAGCGTGAGCCCGGCGGCGAGCAGGTTGGTGAAGATCGCCATCAAGGCGACCGAGACCACCGCCAACACCAGCCCGAAGACCAGCGCGTTGCGGGGCGTCACGGTGTGCGCCGGCAGCGGCCGTCGCTTCGTCCGCCGCATCAACTGGTCGATGTCCCGGTCGATGTAGCAGTTGAGCACGCTGGCCGCGCCAGCCGCGAGCGAGCCGCCGACCAGCACCACCGCGACCAGCCACAGCGAGGGCAACCCGCCATCCGCGAGCATCATCGCCGGCACCGTGGTGACCAGCAGCAACTCCACGATCCGCGGCTTGGTCAGCGTCACGTACGCCGCCACCACCGCCCGCAGGTCGCGGGGGCGGGCTGGGGTCTCCCCGGCCGTACGCACCGGCGTCTGCCCGGCAGGGTTACTGACGGGGCGCTCGGTGATCATGCTCACGGATTGCCACCTTCCGGCGTCGGGAGGGGAGGTCACGGCGGCGGGACCGACTCGGGTCCAGACACCGCCCACACACTACGCGTCGTCGTTTTGGCTGCCCGGGCGACCCGGCAACGGTGCCAGTCGTCACACCGGAGGCTGATGGGCGGGCCCGCGACGAGGCTGAACCGCGCAGCGCACCCGAAACGTACAGACCAGCATGCTGAGATCCTCGGGCGCACGTTTAGCCGCGCTCGATAGGGTCACCAGTGAGGGTTCCGCCCATCTCGCCGAGGAGCACAAACCACCGTGGCTGCCAACCGACCCGCGCACCCCGCACTTGACTGGTCCGACCTCGACCGCCGTGCCGTGGACACCGTCCGCGTCCTGGCCATGGATGCCGTGGAGAAATCCGGCAACGGCCACCCGGGCACCGCGATGAGTCTCGCCCCTGCGGCGTACCTGCTGTTCAACCGGGTGATGCGGCACAACCCCGCCGATCCGAACTGGCCCGGCCGGGACCGCTTCGTGCTCTCCGCCGGACACTCCAGCCTCACGCTGTACATCCAGCTCTTCCTCGCCGGCTACCCGCTCAGCCTGGACGACCTCAAGTCGCTGCGGCAGTGGGGTTCGCTCACCCCGGGGCACCCCGAGCACGGGCACACCCCCGGTGTGGAGACCACCACCGGCCCGCTCGGACAGGGCCTGGGCAACGCCGTCGGCATGGCGATGGCGGCGCGGCGCGAACGCGGCCTGTTCGACCCGGAGGCCGAGGCCGGTGAGTCCGCCTTCGACCACCACATCTGGTGCATCGCCTCCGACGGCGACATCGAAGAGGGCATCAGCCACGAGGCCAGCGCCCTGGCCGGGCACCAGCAGCTGGGCAACCTCTGCGTGATCTACGACGACAACGAGATCTCGATCGAGGACGACACCCGCATCGCGCTGAGCGAGGACGTCGCGGCCCGCTACGCCGCGTACGGCTGGCACGTGCAGACGGTCGACTGGCGGCGCGGCGACGCCGAGAAGGGCGACTACCACGAGAACGTCGAGGAGCTGCACCAGGCGCTGCTGGCCGCCAAGGCGGAGACCGCCCGCCCGTCGTTCATCGCGCTGCGCACCATCATCGGCTGGCCGGCACCGAACAAGCAGAACACCGGCAAGATCCACGGCTCGGCGCTCGGCGCCGACGAGGTGGCCGCCACCAAGGAGATCCTCGGCTTCGACCCGGCCGGCACGTTCGAGGTCACCGAGGAGGTGCTCGGCCACACCCGGTCGGCGCTGCGGCGTGGCGAGGCCGCGCAGCAGGAGTGGACGACCACCTTCGACTCGTGGTCGAAGGCCAACCCCGAGCGCCGCGCCCTCTACGACCGGCTGGCCGGCCGGACGCTCCCCGAGGGCTGGGCGGACGCCCTGCCGGAGTTCCCCGCCGACGCCAAGGGCGTCGCCACCCGGGCCGCCTCCGGCAAGGTGCTGGCCGCGCTCGCGCCGGTGCTGCCCGAACTGTGGGGCGGCTCCGCCGACCTGGCCGAGAGCAACAACACCACGATGAAGGGCGAGCCCTCCTTCGTGCCCAGCCAGTACGCCACCAAGGAGTTCCCCGGCCACGAGTACGGCCGCACGCTGCACTTCGGCATCCGCGAGCACGCCATGGGCGCGATCCTCAACGGCATCGCCCTGCACGGCGGCACCCGCCCGTACGGCGGCACCTTCCTGGTCTTCAGCGACTACATGCGGCCCTCCGTCCGGTTGGCCGCGTTGATGAAGCTGCCGGTGGTCTACGTGTGGACGCACGACTCCATCGGTCTCGGTGAGGACGGCCCGACCCACCAGCCGGTGGAGCACCTGACCGCGCTGCGGGCCATTCCCGGCCTGGACGTGGTCCGTCCGGCCGACGCCAACGAGACCGCCTGGGCCTGGCGGCAGGCCCTGGAGCACACCGACCGGCCGACCGCGTTGGCCCTCAGCCGGCAGGCACTGCCGACCCTGAACCGCACCCAGCTGGCCAGCGCGGAGGGGGTCGCCAAGGGCGGCTACGTGCTGGCCGAGGCGTCCAACGGCAAGCCCGAGGTGATCATCATCGGTACCGGTTCGGAGGTGCAGCTCTGCCTCACCGCCCGGGAGCGGCTGGAGGCCGACGGCACCCCCACCCGGGTCGTGTCGATGCCCTGCCAGGAATGGTTCTTCGAGCAGGACGAGGCGTACCGCGAGTCGGTGCTGCCGCGTGGGGTAAAGGCCCGGGTGAGTGTGGAGGCGGGCATCGCGATGTCCTGGCGCGGCATCGTCGGCGACTGTGGCGAGACCGTCAGCCTGGAGCACTACGGCGCGAGTGCCCCGCACACCGTGCTCTTCGAGCAGTTCGGCTTCACTCCGGACCGGATCGTCGCCGCCGCGCACGCGGCGCAGACCCGGGTCGGCGACATCACCGGTTTCACGACCGGCAACTGAGGGAGGCGTTGGCGCACATGACGACCGACAGGCTGGGCGAGCTGACCGCTGCGGGAGTGGCGGTCTGGCTCGATGACCTATCCCGGGTACGGCTGAACTCCGGCGGGCTGGACCAGCTGCGCCGGGACAAGCACGTGGTCGGGGTCACCACCAACCCGACCATCTTCGCGAAGGCGTTGAGCGACGCCGACGAGTACGACTGGCAGCTCCGGGACCTGGCCGCCCGGGGCGTCGACGTGGAAGAGGCCGTCCGCATGCTCACCACGTACGACGTGCGGTGGGCCTGCGACGTGATGCGCCCGTCGTACGACGCCAGCGCGGGCGTCGACGGCCGGGTCTCCATCGAGGTGGATCCGCGACTGGCCCACGACTCGCAACGCACCGTGGCCGAGGCCCGGGCGCTGTGGTGGCTGGTCGACCGGCCGAACCTGTTCATCAAGATCCCGGCGACCGAGGCCGGTCTGCCGGCGATCACCGCGGCGCTGGCCGAGGGGATCAGCGTCAACGTCACGCTCATCTTCGGCCTGGACCGCTACTCCCAGGTGATGGAGGCGTTCGTGGCCGGCCTGGAGCAGGCCAAGGCGAACGGCCACGACCTGAGCACCATCGGCTCGGTCGCCTCGTTCTTCGTCTCCCGGGTCGACACCGAGGTCGACGCCCGGCTGGAGAAGATCGGCTCCACCGAGGCCAAGGCGCTGCGTGGCAAGGCGGCGGTGGCCAACGCCCGGTTGGCGTTCGAGCGCTACAGCGAGGTCTTCTCCACTGACCGGTGGCGGGCGTTGGCTGACGCCGGCGCCCACCCGCAGCGCCCGCTGTGGGCCTCCACCTCGACCAAGAACCCGGACTACCGGGACGTCATCTACGTCGAGGAGCTGATCGCGCCCGGCACGGTCAACACCATGCCGGAGCCGGTCATCCACGCCTACGCCGAGCACGGCGAGACCCACCCGGACACCGTCACCGGCGCGTACGACGACGCCCGGGGCGTCTTCGCCGCCCTGGAGTCGGTGGGCGTGGACCTGGCCGACGTGATCACCACCCTGGAGCGGGAAGGGGTGGAGAAGTTCGAGGCGAGTTGGCAGGAACTGCTCGACGGCGTCCGCAAGTCGCTGGCCGCCGCCGGTCAGGGCAGCAGCAGTCCCGGCGACGCCGCCCGGGGCAACGCCGACGCCGCCGCGCGCGCCGGAGGAAATGCGTGACGGTGCCGTCCGGCAGCACCCACGCCGCCACCTGCACCGGGAGGCGGCGTGGGTGCGTGGCGCTACGCGAACGGTCCGCAGGTGGGTAGCTTTCTTCAGACAACCGGTACGGTCGACGTTGATCTACCGGTGCCCGGTAACCCGTACTCCTGTCGGGGAGTCGCCGGCGGTGGCCGGCCTCCCTGGCCGGTCGGGGACGTCCGCTGCCGCACCGGCATCCGGCCGATCGGGCGGCGGACCTTGGCGCGATGGGTCGCTACGGGCATGACGATGGACGACGTGGACGAGCGGAGCGAGGAGGCGGCGTGAACCCGCTGCGCGACCCGCAGGATCGGCGCTTGCCCCGAATCCCGGAGCCGTGCGCTCTGGTGATCTTCGGGGTGACCGGTGACCTGGCTCAGAAGAAACTGCTACCTGCGGTCTACGACCTGGCCAACCGGGGACTGCTGCCGCCCGGCTTCGTGGTCGTCGGGTTCGCCCGGCGGGACTGGGGCGACGGCGATTTCGCGTCGCTGGCCCGCGAGGCGGCAATGGCCCACGCCCGGACCCCGTGGCGGGAGGAGGTGTGGTCGCGACTCGAACACAACATCAAGTTCGTCGGCGGGTCGTTCGACGACGACACCGCCTTCGACAACCTCGCCCGCTGCCTGGACGGTCTGCGTGACAGCCACGGCATCCACGGCAACGCGGCCTTCTACTTCTCCATCCCACCAGCGGCGTTCCCGGTGGTGCTCAAGCAGCTGGCCCGCACCAGCATGGCCGACAACGAGAAGTGCGGCGGCTGGCGGCGGGTGGTGGTGGAGAAGCCGTTCGGCAACGACCTGCCCTCGGCCAAGGCGCTCAACGACCTGGTCGACGACGTCTTCACCCGGCAGGACGTCTTCCGCATCGACCACTACCTGGGCAAGGAGACGGTCCAGAACATCCTCGCCCTGCGCTTCGCCAACAGCCTCTTCGAGCCGCTGTGGAACTCGCAGTACGTCGACTCGGTGCAGATCACCATGGCCGAGGACGTGGGTATCGGTAGCCGGGCGGGGTTCTACGACTCGGTCGGCACCGCCCGCGACGTGTTGCAGAACCACCTGCTGCAACTGCTCGCCCTGGTGGCGATGGAGGAGCCGACCAGCTTCGACGCCGACGAGATCCGGGCCGAGAAGCTCAAGGTGCTCAAGGCCATCACGTTGCCGAAGGACGTCACCCAGGGCACGGTACGCGGTCAGTACCTGCCCGGCTGGGTCGGCGGGCAGCGGGCCAAGGGCTACCTGGAGGAGGACGGCGTCCCGTCGACGTCGACCACCGAGACGTACGTGGCGGTGCGGCTGGGCATTCAGAACCGCCGGTGGGCGGAGGTGCCGTTCTACATCCGGGCCGGCAAGCGGCTACCACGGCGGGTCACCGAGGTCGCGGTGATGTTCAAGCAGGCACCGCACCTGCCGTTCACCGCTGCCGACATGGAGATGCTCGGCAACAACCAGCTGGTGATCCGGGTCCAGCCGGACGAGGGCGTGGTGCTCAAGTTCGGTTCGAAGGTGCCCGGCACCACGATGGAGGTCCGCGACATCGCGATGGACTTCCAGTACGGCGAGGCGTTCACCGAGTCCAGCCCGGAGGCGTACGAGCGGCTGGTGCTGGATGTGCTGATCGGCGACCGGACGCTGTTCCCGGACGCCGCCGAGGTCGAGCAGAGCTGGGCCGTGGTGGACCCGCTGGAGCACGCCTGGGAGGGCACCAAGCCCGAGCCCTACCGGTCCGGCGAGTGGGGCCCCCGGGCCGCCGACGAGATGCTGGCCCGCGAGGGCCGGGCCTGGCGGCGGGCGTGAGCGAGCGAGGCGAGCGAACCATCGGGCTCAGCAGCGCGGCGCCTCGCGCCGCCGGTGAGCGGAGCGAGGCGACGCGAGGCGAGCGAAGCAGGAGGCTGCGGTGATCGGACTGTGGGACACCACCGGCAACGAGGTGGTCAAGGCGCTCGCCGCGGAACGACGCAGCGCGGGCGGGGTGGCCAGCGGCATGGCGCTGACCCTGATCGTGGTGGTCGACGAGAAGCGGGTCCGCGAGGCGGAGGCGGCGGCCACCATCGCCGCCGCCGCGCACCCGTGCCGGCTGCTGGTGGTGGTTCGCTCCGACGTGGACCGCGACCGCAACCGGCTGGACGCCGAGATCGTGGTCGGCGGGCGGCTCGGCCCCTGCGAGGCCGTGGTGATGCGGATGTACGGGCGGTTGGCGCTGCACGCCGAGTCCGTGGTCATGCCGCTGCTGGTGCCGGACGTACCGGTGGTCACCTGGTGGCACGGTGAGCCGCCGGAGGAGATCGCCACCGACTTCCTCGGTGTGGTAGCCGACCGGCGGATCACCGACTCCGCGCAGGCCGCCGACCCGATCGCGGCACTGCGGCAGCGGGCCCGCGACTACTTCTCCGGCGACACCGACCTCGCCTGGACCAGGATCACCCCGTGGCGCACCCTGGTGGCAGGCGCGTTCGACACCACGGACGCGCAGCTCACCGAGGCGGCGGTGGTCGCGCCACCCACCGACCCGACCGCCGCGCTGATGCGGGGTTGGCTGCGCAGCCGGCTCGGCATCAAGCCGCGCTGGGACCGGACCCGGGAGTTTCCCCGGATGCGTGAGGTCCAGTTGCGCTGCGCCAACGGCGACGAGTTGACGCTGACCCGCGAGGACAGCGTGGCCACGTTCCGGCGTACCGGCCAGGAGGATCGGATCCTGCCGCTGGTGCGCCGGCCGCTCGGCGACGAACTGGCCGAAGAGCTGCGCCGGCTCGGCACCGACCAGGTGTACGCGGAGGCGCTGGGCGCTTTCGCCGGGCTCAACAATTTGGATCGACGGCCCAGTCAGCGGGTGCACGTCTGGAAGGATCCGGCCACCGCCCAGCGGGCCGAGGCCGGCGTCACCGCCCACGCCACGACGAACGCCGGCTCCTGACCCTCCCACCCCTCCGGTACGCACGACACCGACCGCTTCGGCGGTCGCGGAAGGACACCATGAGTGAGGCGAGTGTCGCCGTCCACGCCGACGCCGACCTGCTGGCGCAGGCGGTCGCGGCCCGACTGGTGGTGCGACTGCTCGACGCCCAGGCCGAACGCGGCCAGGCGTCGGTGGTGCTCACCGGCGGTCGGATCGCCGCGGCCGTCTACCGGGCGGTGGGCGTGCTGCCCGCCCGGGACGCGGTCGACTGGTCCCGGGTCGACTTCTGGTGGGGCGATGAGCGGTTCCTGCCCTCCGGAGACCCGGAGCGTAACGAGACTCAGGCCCGTGCGGCGCTGCTCGACGCGTTGCCGGTGGACCCGGCCCGGATCCACGCCATGCCGGCCTCGGACGGCGGTGCCGACCCGGAGGAGGCCGCCGCCCGGTACGCGGCAGAACTCGCCCAGGCGGCTCGGCCCGGCACCGCCCTGCTGCCCCACTTCGACGTGCTGATGCTCGGTGTCGGCGAGGACGGGCACGTCGCCTCGGTCTTCCCGGAGCACCCGGTCCACTACGAGAGCCGGCCGGTCAGCGCGGTGCGGGGCAGCCCGAAGCCGCCGCCGGTACGCATCACCCTCACCCTTCCGGCGATCAACACCGCCGAGGAGGTGTGGCTGGTGGCCGGTGGCAGCGACAAGGCGCACGCGGTCGGCATGGCGCTGTCCGGTGCCGGTCCGGTGCAGGTGCCGGCGGCCGGCGTGCAGGGCACCGGGCGTACCCTCTGGCTGCTGGACCGGGCCGCGGCGGCCGACCTGCCGGCCCGCTTCCGCAGCCTGCGCTGACGCAGACGGCAGGCGACCGGGCTAGCCCGGGGTGCCGCGACGCTGGCGTAGCGCGGCGAGAGCCTCGGCGAGGATCGCCTCCCCCTCGGCGTCGGTACGACGTTCCTTCACGTACGCCAGGTGGGTCTTGTACGGCTCGGCCCGGGCCCGGCCCGGCGGATCCTGAGCGTCCTGACCGGCGGGCAGCCCGCAACGGGGGCAGTCCCAGACGGTCGGGGCCGCCACGTCGGCGACGATCCGGATGTCGGTGCGGTGCCCGTTGCGACACCAGTAGCTGACCGACCGGCACGGGACCGGCTGGTGGCGTTCGGGGGGACGTGGGGGCGCGGACCCGACGCGGGCGCCCCGGATGACGTGGCCGTTCGGCACGGCGCTGACTCCTGTCGTCGGAGGGGACCGCCGTCGGGGGGTGGACGGCGGGCGACGCGGTGCAGCGGGTGAAACGGACTGCGCGCGGCCCGTCGGGTGACGGACCGCGCGCAGATTGTACGCCTCGGGGGTCGAATCAGACGCCCGTACCCACCTCAAGCCGGAGCCAGAGGCCGAGACCGATGATGCAGGCGAACCAGACGATGCCCACCAGCACGGTGTAGCGGTCCAGGTTCTTCTCGGCCACCGACGAGCCGGCCAGGCTGGAGCTGACGCCACCGCCGAACATGCTGGACATCCCACCGCCCTTGCCTCGGTGCAGCAGGATCAGCAGGGTGAGCAGGACGCTCGTGATGACCAGCAACACGATCAACGTGTAGGCGAACCAGATCGGCATGGCGGGGGTCAGTCCTCTCGTTACGATCCTCGCCCGGGCAGTTCGGGCACGGCGGCACCGACCGGCGGACGGGCGGAGTCAAGGATAGCGAGCGATCAGCCGGAGATGTGCTCCGGGAACCGGCAGATCTTCGCGAACTCCTCGGCGTCCAGGCTGGCACCGCCGACCAGGGCACCGTCCACGTCCGGCTGGGCCATGATCGAGGCGACGTTCGACGACTTCACCGAGCCGCCGTAGAGGATGCGTACGCCGTCGGCGGTGGCCTGGTCCACGGTCTCGGCCAGCCGGGCCCGCAGCGCGCCGCACACCTCCTGGGCGTCCTCCGGGGTGGCCGTCTTGCCGGTGCCGATCGCCCAGACCGGCTCGTACGCGACCACCACCCGGAGAACCTGCTCCGGGCTGAGCCCCTTGAGGGCAGCGTCGAGTTGGTCGGTGCAGTGCGCCACGTGGGTGCCCTGCTCCCGGACGTCCAGCCCCTCCCCCACGCAGAGGATCGGGGTGAGCCCGTGGGTCAGCGCCGCCTGCACCTTGGCGCCCACCAACGCGTCGTCCTCACGGTGGTACTGCCGGCGTTCGGAGTGCCCGACCACCGCGTACGTGCAGCCGAGCTTGGCCAGCATCGCGCCGCAGATCTCCCCGGTGTACGCACCGGAGGCGTGCGGTGACAGGTCCTGTCCGCCGTAGCCGATGAGCAGCTTGTCGCCCTCCACGACGGTCTGCACCGTGCGCAGGTCGGTGAACGGCGGCAGCACCACCGTCTCCACCTCGGTCAGCTGCTTCTCGGTGAGGCTGGCGGCCAGCTTCTGCACCAGCAGGTTCGCCTCGAGGTGGTTGAGGTTCATCTTCCAGTTGCCGGCCATCAGCGGCCGGCGGGGGGCGCTCGCCATCAGTTCTCCAGAGCCGCGATGCCGGGGAGGGTCTTGCCCTCCAGGTACTCCAGGGACGCGCCACCGCCGGTCGAGATGTGCCCGAAGGACTTCTCGTCCAGACCCAGGGCCCGCACCGCGGCGGCGGAGTCACCACCACCGACCACGCTGAACGCGTCCGAGCCGGCGATCGCCTCGGCCACCCCACGGGTGCCGTGCGCGAAGGCGGGCATCTCGAACACGCCCATCGGGCCGTTCCAGAAGATCGTCCGGGCGCCCTTGAGCGCGGCGGCGAAGCCCGCCACCGTCTTCGGGCCGACGTCCAGCCCCACCCGCTTGCTGGGGATGCCGTCGGCCGGCACGGTGTCGTGCGCGGCGTCCGGGGCGAACGCGTCGGCGGCCACCACGTCGACCGGAAGCATGATCTTGCCCTCGGAACGCTCCAGCAGGTTGCGGCAGGTCTCCACCATCTCGGCCTCCAGCAGGGAGGAGCCGACCTCGTGGCCCTGGGCCTTGAGGAAGGTGAAGCACATGCCACCACCGATGAGCAGCCGGTCGACCTTCGGCAGCAGCGCCTCGATCACCGCGAGCTTGTCGGAGACCTTCGACCCACCGAGCACCACCACGTACGGCCGCTCGGGGTCGCCGGTGAGCTGCGAGAGCACCTCCACCTCGCGCAGCACCAGCCGGCCGGCGAAGTGCGGCAGCCGGGCGGGCACGTCGTGGACGCTGGCGTGCTTGCGGTGCACCGCGCCGAAGGCGTCGTCGACGTACACGTCACCGAGGGCGGCGAGCTGGTCGGCGAAGGCACCCCGCTCGGCGTCGTCCTTGCTGGTCTCCCCCTTGTTGAAGCGGAGGTTCTCCAGCAGCGCCACCTCGCCGTCGGCGAGCGCCGCCACCGTCGCCCGGGCGGACTCACCGACCGTGTCGGTGGCGGCGTGCACCGGCGTGCCGAGCAGCTCACCGAGCCGCCCGGCGACCGGGGCGAGGCTGAACTGCGGGTCCGGCGCACCCTTCGGCCGACCCAGGTGGGAGCAGACGACCACCTTGGCGCCGGCCTCGGTCAGCGCGCCGAGGGTCGGCAGCACCGCCCGGATCCGGCCGTCGTCACTGATGTCGCCGGTCTGCTTGTCGAGCGGGACGTTCAGGTCGGCGCGCACCAGCACGCGCCGACCCGAGACCCCCTCGGCGAGCAGGTCGTCGAGGTTACGGATGCTCACAGCGACGAACCAACCAGCTTCACCAGGTCGACCAGGCGGTTGGAGTAGCCCCACTCGTTGTCGTACCAGCCGACGACCTTGACCTGGTTGCCGATGACCTTGGTCAGCGGCGCGTCGAAGATGCACGACGCCGGGTCGGTGACGATGTCGGCGGAGACGATCGGGTCCTCGTTGTAGGTCAGGATGCCCCGCAGCGGGCCCTCGGCGGCGGCCTTCAGCGCGGCGTTGACCTCGTCCACCGAGGTCTCCCGACCGACGGTGACGGTGAGGTCGGTGGCGGAGCCGGTCGGGATCGGCACCCGCAGCGCGTACCCGTCGAGCTTGCCCTTGAGGTCCGGCAGCACCAGGCCGATGGCCTTCGCCGCGCCGGTCGAGGTCGGCACGATGTTCAGCGCGGCGGCCCGGGCCCGGCGCAGGTCCTTGTGCGGCGCGTCCTGGAGGTTCTGGTCCTGGGTGTACGCGTGGATGGTGGTCATCAGACCCTGCTGGATGCCGAACGTGTCGTGCAGGACCTTCGCCATTGGGGCCAGGCAGTTGGTGGTGCAGGAGGCGTTCGAGATGATGTTGTGCTTGGCCGGGTCGTACTGGCCGTCGTTGACGCCCATCACGACCGTGACGTCCTCGTTCTTCGCCGGAGCGGAGATGATGACCTTCTTGGCCCCGCCGTCGATGTGCGCCTTGGCCTTGGTGGCGTCGGTGAAGAAGCCGGTCGACTCGATGACCACGTCCGCGCCGACGTCGCCCCACGGCAGCGCCGCCGGGTCCTTCTCGGCGTACGCCTTGATGGACTTGCCACCGACGGTGATCTCGTCGGCGGTGGCCTTGACCTCCTGCGGGAGGCGGCCCAGGATGCTGTCGTACTTGAGCAGGTGGGCGAGCGTCGCGTTGTCGGTCAGGTCGTTGACGGCCACGACCTCGACGTCAGCGCCGGACGCCAGCACTGCCCGGAAGAAGTTACGGCCGATCCGGCCGAAGCCGTTGATGCCAACCCGGATGGTCACAGGTCCCATCTCCTCGCGTTCTGGTCCGCCGGCGTGGAGACCCTCGGCCGGCGAAGTGGTGTGCGCCGACCGTTGGAGCCGGCCGTTGACGGTTCATCCCGGCCACCCCGCCGCGGTCCGAGGGACCTGACCGCCGTCGAGGCGGTGGATACGGCGGGGAGCACCGGTGCCGGCCCCCTTGCCGTACGCAGCGACCTTATCCGAGCGCGCTGAGCCACGCTGCGCCGGGTGGTCGCCCCACCGTCCTATCAGACCACGAGCATGTCGGGCGTGACGGCCGCTTCGGTATCCGGGATGCCGAGGTCGCGGGCCCGCTTGTCGGCCAACGCCAGCAACCGGCGGATCCGCCCGGCGATGGCGTCCTTGGTCAGCGGCGGGTCGGCCAGCGCGCCCAGCTCCTCCAGAGAGGCCTGCCGGTGCTCCAGGCGCAGCCGGCCGGCCGAGGTCAGGTGCTCCGGCGCGTCGTCGGCGAGGATCTCCAGCGCCCGGGTCACCCGGGCCGCGGCGGCGACCGCCGCGCGGGCCGAACGCCGCAGGTTGGCGTCGTCGAAGTTCGCCAGCCGGTTGGCCGTCGCCCGCACCTCCCGCCGGACCCGGCGCTCCTCCCAGGCCAGCACACTGGAGTGGGCACCGATGCGGGTGAGCAGCGCGGCGATCGCGTCGCCGTCCTTGACCACCACCCGGTCGACGCCGCGTACCTCGCGGTTCTTGGCGGTGATGCCCAACCGCCGGGCCGCGCCGACAAGCGCCAGCGCCGACTCCGGCCCGGGGCAGGTGATCTCCAGGGCGCTGGACCGGCCCGGCTCGGTCAACGAGCCGTGCGCCATGAACGCGCCCCGCCAGGCGGACACCGCGCAGCAGACGCTGGCGGCGACGACGTGCGGCGGCAGCCCGCGTACCGGCCGGCCGCGCACGTCGAGCAGCCCGGTCTGCCGGGCCAGGGCCTCGCCGTCCTTGACGACCCGGACGATGAAGTGGCTCCCCTTGCGCAGCCCACCGGAGGCGAGCACGTGGATCTCGCTCGGATAGCCGTAGACCTCGGCGATCTCGCGCCGTAGCCGCCGGGCCACCGCGCCGGTGTCGAGCTCGGCCTCCACCACCACCCGCCCGGACACGATGTGCAGCCCACCGGCGAACCGCAGCAGCGCCGCCATCTCCGCCCGCCGGCAGCAGGGCTTGGGCACGTCGACCCGACTCAGCTCGTCCTTGACCGCAGCCGTCATCGCCATTGTGCGTCCCCTCACGGACCGGTTCCGGCGTGTCGCCGGAGATTACGTACGTGTCTAACGATCGGCGCCCAGTACAGGCACCAGGGCGGCGCCCAGAGCAGCCGGATCATGACGGGGCGTGCCGTCGTCGACCGCGACGGGAGCGAGGACCAGTCGGGCTCCCAGGGATTCTGCCGCACCGTGGACCGGTTCGGGGTCACCGACCGCCTTGGCGTCGGCGAGCACGAAGTCGACTGTCAGCTCCGGCAGATACCAACGCAGCGCCGCCAGGTGGTCGGCGACAGAGAGACCGAGGGTCTCCTTCTCGGCGGCGAGGTTGAGGGTGACCAGCCGCCGGGCCGGGCTGGCCAGGATCGCCGCGGCCAGCTGCGGCACCAGCAGGTGCGGCAGCACGCTGGTGTACCAACTGCCCGGTCCGAAGATCAGCCAGTCGGCGGCGCCGATCGCGGCGACCGCCTCGACACACGCCGCCGGCGCCTGCGGGGTGAGCCGCAGCGACTCGACCCGGCCCGTGGTGACCGCGACCTGATGCTGTCCGCGTACGGTGCACACCTCGTCGGGACGTCCCGGGTCGGCACCGCGGACCCGGGCCTCGATGTCGACCGGTTGGCGGGACATCGGCAGCACCCGGCCGACCGAGCCGAGCATCGCTCCCGCGTGCTCCAGGGCGGCCACCGGGTCGCCGAGCAGCTCCATCAGGCCGCAGAGCACCAGGTTGCCCACCGCGTGCCCGGCCAGCCCGTCGCCCCGGCCGCCCGTGGTGGTGTCCGCGAAGCGGTGCTGGAACAGCCCCGCGCTGCGTCGGGTGGCGGGGTGGTCGCCGGCCAACGCCACAAGCGCCTGCCGCAGGTCACCGGGGGGCAGTCCGCCCCGTTCGGCGCGCAGCCGGCCGCTGGAGCCGCCGTCGTCGCCGACGGTCACCACCGCCGTGATGTCCAGGTCAAGCTCGGGCGCGCAGCGCCGCAACGCCCGCAGCGAGGCGGACAGGCCGTGCCCGCCGCCGAACGCCACCACCCGGATCGTCATTCCCGCCCCAGGTCGCGGTGTTGGGCGTTGGCGGCCAGCCCGGCGCGCCGCAGTCGGGCCGCCAACTCCTCGGCGATCGCCACGCTGCGGTGCTTGCCACCGGTGCAACCGACCGCCACGGTCAGGTACCGCTTGCCCTCCCGCTCGAAGCCGGCCGTGGTGGCGTTCACCAGGTCCGCGTACGCGTCGACGAAGGCGTTCGCGCCCTCCTGCCCCAGCACGTACGCGCTGACCGCCTCCTCACGCCCGGTGTGCTCGCGCAGCTCAGGCACCCAGTACGGGTTGGGCAGGAACCGGGCGTCCATCACGAAGTCGGCGTCCGGTGGCAGGCCGTACTTGAAGCCGAAGGAGATCACCGTCAGCCGCAACCGGCGGGCGTCCTCCCCGCCGAACAACTCCTCGACCCGGCGGCGCAACTGGTTCACGTTGAGGTGGCTGGTGTCGATGATCACGTCGGCCTGGTCGCGGGCCTCTTCCAGCAGTCCCCGCTCGACGGCGATGCCGTCGGCGAGCCGGCCGTCACCCTGCAACGGATGCGAGCGTCGCACGCTCTCGAACCGGCGGATCAGCACCTCGTCGTCGGCGTCGACGAAGACCACCCGGGGGGCGTAGCCCCGCTCCTTCAGCTCCCGGATCGCCTCGGCCAGATCGGTGGAGAAGGCCCGGGAGCGCACGTCCAGCACCATCGCGGTACGCCGGGCCGCCCCACCCGCCTTCACGGCCAGCTCGGCCATGTCCAGCAGCAGCGCCTGCGGCAGATTGTCGACGACGTAGAAGCCGACGTTCTCCAGCGCCCGGGCCACGGTGCTGCGGCCACCACCGGAGAGACCGGTGACCACGACCAGGGTGGTGTCCGTTTCGGCGGGCACCGCGGTCTGCTCACCGGGTACGCCCGCACGGTGACCGGTCGTGTGCGCCTCGCCCACCCGTCTGCCCCTCCAACCGTGCTGCCCCGGCCGATCCGGCCGGGCATGGTCAAGCAGCGACTCTAGCTCGCCGGTGTCCGGCTCCGGGGGGACGCACCGCCGCCACGCCGCAGGGCCATCGGAAGCGCGTACCCGTCGTGTCGGCTGACTGACGGCGCGCGACGCGCGACGCGGCTATCCTCCGGCCATGGGCAGGCACGGGGCGCGGCTGCGCTGGGTGGTTGCCCTGGTGTCGGTCACGATCGCCGTGCTGGCCACGGTGGACCGATACGTCGACCGCGAACGCGAGTGGGCCCGCGGCGGCGACCAGGTGGCGGTCTCCGTCGAGGCCGTGCTGCCGGAGCCGGACCAGGTGGCGGACGCGGTCGTCGCGTTCGGCCGACCCGAGCCGGTGGACAACGTCATCGGCGGGGAGGACCGGCAGTCGGTGGTGTTGCGGCTGCGCTGGTCCGGGCCGCCGCGCAAGGGCCACTACCAGGTCATCCTGCTCGACGGCCGGGTGGAACCCGCGAGGGTGGTCCAGCCGTACGCCGGCTGGGACGACGACGGCGACACCGGTTCCAACTGGGCCGGGGCGTACGACGTGCTGGCCGAGCGGTACCGCTGGCTCGCCGACACCGCCACCCGCGAAGACCCCGAGGGCACCTTCACCACCCCGGACAACGTCGGCGCGGTGGGCACCCGCGCGACCGCCGACGGCAGCCTGATCGCCGTCTTCCGACTGCTGCCCGGCACCCTCCCGATGACCGACCCGTCGCGCCTGGTGGTCGCGTTCTGCTACGTCGATCCCGACGGTGACGTGCGTTGGGCCAAGCAGGTGCCCGTCCCGCCCGCCCCATGACCCGCGTTCGATCGAGATCGAGCCGCTCTAAGCTCGGGGCGATGGCCGGAGCGAGGCAACTCCCGGGGCGGACCTTCCGCGAGGCGGTGGGCGACCGGAAGGTCGACGTCGCCCTGATCGTGCTGGCCGCCACGGTGGGACTGATCACGGTGGTCGACCAGATGAACGACCCGGTGCCGGTTTCCGCCTGGGTCCGGTACGCGGACTGGGTCACGGGGGCGCTCGGCTACCTCGCGCTGTGGTGGCGACGTCGGTTCCCGGTCGTGCTCGGCGTCGCCCTGGCCGTGGCGAGTTCGTTCTCCGAGACGGTCGCCCCGGCCGCGATCGTCGCGTTGTTCACCGTCGCGGTGCACCGCTCGATCAGGGCGACGGTCGTGGTGTGCGCGATCAGTCTTGCCGCCCTCGGCACGTATCAGCTGCAGTGGCCCGAGACGACGGCTCCACCGTTGACGGTGTTCATCATCATCGGGCTGGGGCACCTCGCCACCGTGGCGTGGGGACTGTCGGTGCGCAGCCGTCGGGCGCTTGTCGCATCCCTGCGGGAGCGGGCGGCAGCAGCCGAGGTCGAGGCGCTGCTGCGGGCCGAGCACGCCGCGCGGGAGGCCCGGGAGGCGCTCGCGCGGGAGATGCACGACGTCCTCGGACACCGGCTCTCGTTGCTCAGCGTGCATGCGGGCGCCCTCACCTACTCCCGCGACGCGCCGGCCGAGGACCGGGCGCGGGCGGCCGAGGTGGTCCGCGAGAACGCGCACCGCGCTCTGCAGGATCTCCGCGAGGTGATCGGGGTGCTCCGGGCCCCCGTGGGCGAGCTGCCGCTGCCGGGCGTCGTGGACGTCCTGGAGCTGATCGACGAGGCCCGCCAGGCCGGCACGCCGGTCGAGTTGCGGGACGAGGCCGGGGTGACGACCGATGACCGGATCCTCCCGGCGACGCAGGGTCGCACGCTCTACCGCCTCGTGCAGGAGGGCCTGACCAACGTGCGCAAGCACGCCCCGGGTACGCCGGTGGTGGTCCGGATCACCGGGCGGCCCGACGACCACGTGACCGCCGAGGTGGTGAACGCGCGGCCGACCGGCCCACGCTCGCGCCCCGACGGTTCCGGGGCGGGGTTGCGCGGGCTTGGTGAGCGCGCCCGGCTCGTGGGCGGGCAGCTCGACCACGGGCCGACGGACTCGGGCGGCTGGCGGGTCCGGCTCCGGTTACCCTGGCCGTCGTGACCCACCCGATGTCTGCCGACGACGCGGCCGGCGGCCAACCAGTCATCGACATACTGGTGGTCGACGACGACCCGGTGGTCCGGTTCGGGCTGAAGATGATGCTGAGCGGAGCTCCCGATCTGCGGGTGGTGGCTGAGGCGGGCGACGGCGCGGAGGCGGTGGAACTGGCCCGACGCCACCGGCCCGACGTGGTGTTGATGGACATCCGGATGCCCGGCACCGATGGGCTCACCGCCACGGAAACGCTGCGCGGCGAATCGTCCGCGCCGCAGGTCATCGTGTTCACCACCTTCGACGCCGATGCCCGCGTGCTGCGTGCCCTGCGGGCGGGCGCGGCCGGGTTCCTGCTGAAGGACACGCCGCCGGACGAACTCGTCGTCGCGATCCGGCACGCGGCACAGGGGCGTCCCGTGCTCTCGCCCGAGGTGACGCGTCGGCTCATCGCGCGGGTCGCGGAGTCGGGGCAGGACGGCCGGCAGCACACCGCCCGACGCCGTCTCGACGTGCTCGCCGACCGCGAGCGGACGGTCGCGGTCGAGATCGGCGCTGGGCGCACCAACGCGGAGATCGCCGCGCGGCACCACCTGGGCCTGACCACGGTCAAGACCCACGTGTCGGCGATCCTCACCAAGCTGGATCTCAACAATCGCGTGCAGGTCGCGCTCCTCGTGCAGGAGGCGGGGCTCGTTCCCCCGGACTGACCGGACAGCGCCGGGCACGTTCCTACTTTGGTTTGTGGATCCGGAGCCTTGGACGGAGAACGCAGCCAGCCGGCCCGCCTAGCGTCGATGTCATGCCACTTTCACTCCGACATACCCGCGTGTCGCCGGTACCCCGACGGACCGCCGCGGTGCTGGCCGCCGCCGTGCTTGCCCTGACCGGTTGCACCGGTGGGGTCGGTACGGCGGCAGCGGACCGACCTTCCTCCGGCCCGACCGTGCCCGCCCCGATCCCGGACCCGGTGCAGTGGGAGGAGTGCGGGCAGGGCCTCGACTGCGCCACCGTCGAGGTGCCGCTGGAGTACACCGAGCCCGACGGGGAGCAGATCAGCCTTGCCGTGACCCGGCACCGGGCCACCGATCCGGACCGGCGCATCGGCAGCCTGTTCATCAATCCCGGGGGTCCGGGGGTGCCGGCCACCGAGACGGTCGCGTCCATCGACGCCGCCAACGACAAGGGCCCCTACTCGCCCGAGGTCGTCGCCCGGTTCGATGTTGTCGGCATGGACCCGCGCGGTGTCGGTCAGTCCGGTGCCGTGCGCTGCCTCACCGACGAGCAGCGGGCCGAGCAGGCGACCGAGAACCGCGACCCGCGCATCCCGGGTGGGAAGCCGTTCGGCAAGTTGCTCATCGACGCCCGCACCTTCACGAAGGGTTGCCTGGACCAGCAGAACCCCGAGTTCCTGGCGAGCCTGTCCACCGACAACGTGGCCCGCGACCTGGACCAGGTGCGTGCCGCGCTCGGCGAGGAGAAGATCACCTTCTACGGTGCCTCGTACGGCACGGTGGTGGGTCCGATGTACGCCACACTCTTTCCTGACCGCGTACGCCAGATGGTGATCGACGCCCCGGTCGACACCGACCTGTGGCAGAACGACCCGCTGCGACTCCTGGACGACGTCGCCCGTTCCAACGAAGAGACGCTCGACGCCTGGTTCGACACCTGCCGCGCCGAGGGCGTGCAGGTGTGCGCCTTCGGCGCGGGCGATCCGCGGGCCGCCTTCGACGCCCTGATCACCAAGCTGGAGGCGAAGCCGCTGGTGGTCCCCCCGGTCGAGGGCCTCACACCGGGCGGCACGCTCGACGGGGCGATGGCCCTGGAGGCCGCACGGGCCGCCGCAGGCAACCGGGCACTCTGGCCCGTACTCACCGCGGGCCTCCTTGCCGCGCAGCAGGGCGATGGCACGGGACTGCACTTCGTGGTCTCATTCGTCACCGTTGCGCCGTTCGGTGGCCCGTTCGCGATCCTCCAGGAACCGCACACCGCCGTGCGGTGCGTCGACTGGCCGAAGCTGGACAAACTTTCCGAGCACCACGCCGCGGCCAAGAAAATCACCGAACGCGGCGAACGGCTCGGCAGTCGGGCCGCCTACAGCGCGCTCAACTGCGCGCTGTGGCCCGTCGAGAACGAGGACCGGGTCACCCGGGAACTCACCGGCGCGGGCGCCCCGCCGATCCTGGTGGTCGGCGGCCGGTTGGACAACGTGTCCCCGCACCACTGGGCCGAGGCGATGGCGGAGCGGCTGGAGGACGCCGTCCTGCTCACCCGCGAGGGCGTCGGCCACACCTCCTACCGCACCAGCGGCCCGTGCGTCGACGCAGCCATCGATGCAGCACTGATCGACGGAGTGCTGCCCGCTGAGGGCACCGTGTGCGACGCCGTGCCACCGGCCACCACCCGGCCGCTGACGGCACCGGCGGGGTAACCGCGTCATCGACCTACCCGGTACGCGAGATGCGGCATGTCGTGGCTTCCGCCAGCGCGGATACCGCGACATGCCGCAACCCGTGTCGCCCAGGGTGGCTCGTAGAATCCACGGATGGTCTCTCCCGCCGACGTGAGCGTCACCGACCTGGCCGCCTCCGACGCGCCCACCGCCGAGAAGGTGACAGCGACGCTGGAGGTGCTGCGGCGGGTATTCGGGTACGACTCGTTCCGGGGCTTCCAGCGGGAGGTCATCGACCACGTGGTGGCCGGCGGGGACGCGCTGGTGCTGATGCCCACCGGCGGCGGCAAGTCGTTGTGCTACCAGATTCCCGCGCTGGTCCGGGACGGCGTCGCCGTGGTGATCTCGCCGCTGATCGCGCTGATGCAGGACCAGGTCGACGCGTTGACCGCGGTCGGGGTGCGGGCCGGCTTCCTCAACTCCACCCTCGACCCGGACACCCGCCGGCTGGTCGAGGCGGAGTTCGTCGCCGGCGAGATCGACCTGCTCTACCTCGCGCCGGAGGCGCTGGCCAGCCGGGCCACACTGAGCCTGCTCGACCGGGGGCGGATCTCCCTGTTCGCCATCGACGAGGCGCACTGCGTGTCGCAGTGGGGCCACGACTTCCGGCCCGACTACCTCAACCTGTCGATGCTGCACGAACGCTGGCCGGGCGTACCCCGCATCGCGTTGACCGCCACCGCGACCAGCGCCACCCGGGCCGAGATCGCCACCCGGCTCAGCCTCACCGAGGCGCGGCACTTCGTGGCCAGCTTCGACCGGCCCAACATCCAGTACCGGATCGTGCCGAAGCGGGAGCCGCGCAAGCAGCTGCTGGCCCTGCTGCGCGACGAACATCCCGGCGACGCGGGCATCGTCTACTGCCTGTCCCGCGCCTCGGTGGAGAAGACCGCCGAGTTTCTGGTCGCCAACGGCATCGACGCGCTGCCGTACCACGCCGGTCTGGACGCGGCCACCCGCGCCGCCAACCAGCAGCGCTTCCTGCGCGCCGACGGCGTGGTGATGGTGGCGACGATCGCCTTCGGGATGGGTATCGACAAGCCCGACGTGCGGTTCGTCGCCCACCTCGACCTACCGAAGTCGGTCGAGGGCTACTACCAGGAGACCGGTCGCGCCGGCCGCGACGGCCTGCCGTCGACCGCCTGGCTGGCGTACGGGCTTCAGGACGTGGTCCAGCAGCGAAAGATGATCGACACCTCCGAGGGTGACCTGGCGCACCGGCGCAATCTCGCCGCCCATCTCGACGCGATGCTGGCGCTCTGCGAGACGGTCCGCTGCCGCCGGGCGCAGTTGCTGGAGTACTTCGGCGAGCCGGCCACCGGCGGCTGCGGCAACTGCGACACCTGCCTGGAGCCGCCCGAGTCCTGGGACGGCACGGTGGCCGCGCAGAAGCTGCTCTCCACCGTCTTTCGGCTGGACCGGGAGCGCAACCAACGGTTCGGCGCCGGGCACTGCGTCGACATCCTGCTCGGTCGTACCACCGACAAGATCAGCCAGCATCGGCACGACTCGCTCACCGTGTTCGGCATCGGCGGGGAGCTGAGCGAGGCGGAGTGGCGCGGCGTGGTCCGACAACTGCTCGCCGAGGGACTGCTCGCCGTCGAGGGCGACTACGGCACCCTGACGCTCACCGACGCCAGCGCCGAGGTGCTCGGCCGGCGTCGTACCGTGATGCTGCGTCGCGAGGCGGCACGCCCGGCGAAGGCGGCCAAGCCCCGGGGCGCGGCCACCGTGGTCGCCGAGCTGCCGGCGGAGGCGGCCGGCACGTTCGAGCGGCTGCGGGCCTGGCGGGCGGCCACCGCGAAGGAGCAGGGCGTACCCGCGTACGTCATCTTCCACGACGCGACGCTGCGCCAGATCGCCGCCGACGCGCCGTCGTCGCTGGCCGAGCTGTCCCGGATCAGCGGCGTCGGCGAGAACAAGCTGGCCAAGTACGGCGAGCAACTTCTCGGAGTGCTCGCCGACGCCACCTGAGGTACCGCACTCCCCATCAAGATCCGCGCGACTTCAGGGTTGTTGCTGTCTCAGGCGCCGTGGAAACTGCAACGTCCCCGAAGTTGTCAGCTTGCGGGAGGTTCGGTGGTGGAGGTAGGCGTGCCGAGGGCGGTGAGGATGGCCTCGGCGGTACGGCGGCCGACGCCGGGGACCTCGGTGATCTCCTCGACGGTGGCGGCCGAGAGGCGTTTCAGCGAGCCGAAGTGACGCAGCAGCGCCTTGCGGCGGACCTCGCCCAGGCCGGGGACGTTGTCCAACGCCGAGGTGGTCATCCGCTTGGAGCGGCGCTGCCGGTGGAAGGTGATGGCGAAGCGGTGCGCCTCGTCGCGTACCCGTTGCAGCAGGTAGAGCCCCTCGGAGGCGCGCGGCAGGATGACCGGGAAGTCGTCGTCGGGCAGCCAGACCTCCTCCAGCCGCTTGGCCAGCCCGCAGAGCGCCACATCGTCGATGCCCAGCTCGGCGAGGGCCTGCGCGGCGGCGGCGACCTGCGGCGCTCCGCCGTCGACGACCACCAGCTGCGGCGGGTACGCGAACCGGCGTGGCCGGCCGGTCGTCGGGTCGACCAACGTTCCGATCCGCGGCTCGTCGCTGCCGTCGGCGACGCCTGCGTCACCACCGTCGGCGGCGACCGGCGCGCCGCCGGGGTCGTCGGCGGCGACCGTGGCCGACTCACGGGCAGCGGCGTCAGCGGCAGCGGTGTCCCCGGCGGTGCGGTCCATGGCGGTGGCCGGGAGGGCGAGGTCGGCGGCGGATTCGACTCCTGCCTCGCCCGTCTCGGCGCGGGCGTCGAGGTAGCGGGCGAAGCGGCGGCGCAGCACCTCGGACATCGCCGAGAGGTCGTCGGTGGACCCCCGGATGATGAACCGGCGGTACTCGCTCTTGCGGGGCAGCCCGTCCTCGAAGACGACCATGCTCGCCACCACGTCGGTGCCCTGGATCTGCGAGATGTCGAAACACTCGATGCGCAGCGGCGCCGTCCGCAGACCGAGCGCCTCGGTGATCTCGTCGAGGGCCCTGCTGCGGGTGGTGAGATCACCGGCCCGCTTGAGTTTGTGCCGGGCCAGGGCGTCCTTCGCGTTGCGTTCCACCGTCTCCATCAGGGCCCGCTTGTCGCCGCGCTGCGGCACCCGCAGCGTCACCCGGCCGCCCCGGTGGGTGGAGAGCCAGTCGGCCAACGCGTCGGCGTCGGCGGGCAGCTCGGGCACCAGCAGCTCACGCGGCACATCGGCCTCGCCGTGCTCGCCGCCGTAGACCTGGGTGCAGAAGTGGTGCACGAGGTCGCCCATGGTCAGCTCCTCGGTCTTCTCCACCACCCAGCCGCGCTGGCCGCGTACCCGGCCGCCCCGCACGTGGAAGACCTGGACCGCGGCTTCGAGCGGGTCGTCAGCGAAGGCCACCACGTCGGCGTCGGTGCCGTCGCCGAGCACCACTGTCTGCTTCTCCATCGCCCGGCGCAGCGCGGCGACGTCGTCGCGCAGCCGGGCCGCCCGCTCGAACTCCAACTGCTCGCTGGCCTCGGCCATCTCGCGTTCCAGTTTGCGGACCATGGTGTCGGTACGCCCGGCCATGAAGTCGCAGAAGTCGTCGACGATCTCGCGGTGCCGCTCGGCGGAGACGGTGCCGACACAGGGGGCCGAGCACTTGCCGATGTAGCCCAACAGGCAGGGGCGGCCGACCTGGCCGGCCCGCTTGAACACCCCGGCGGAGCAGGTCCGGGCCGGGAAGACGCGCAGCAGCAGATCGAGTGTCTCGCGGATCGCCCAGGCGTGTGAGTACGGCCCGAAGTAGCGCACCCCCTTGCGCTTGGCGCCGCGCATCACCTGGAGCCGTGGGTACTCCTCGTCGAGGGTCACCGCCAGGTAGGGGTACGACTTGTCGTCGCGGTACCGGACGTTGAACCTCGGGTCGTGCTGCTTGATCCAGAGGTATTCGAGCTGGAGCGCCTCGACCTCGGTGGCCACGGTGACCCAGTCGACCGCCTCGGCGGTGGTGACCATCTGCTGGGTGCGCTGGTGCAGCCCCCACAGGTCGGCGAAGTAGGAGTTGAGTCGACTGCGCAGGTTCTTCGCCTTGCCTACGTAGATCACCCGGCCGGTGCCGTCGTAGAAGCGGTAGACCCCTGGTGCCTCGGGAATCGTGCCCGGCGCGGGACGGTAGGTCGACGGATCAGCCACACTCCGAGATTAGTCGCCGCCCCCGACAGCCCGGATCATCCCCTGATGCCCGTTCTTCTCGCGGCGGGGTGGCAGCACGCGAGGCACCTATCGACTCCTTCCAATATCGAGCGTGGCGGCCTACCATCCAGTAACCGAATGTTCTTCATGTAATGATCCCGTCCGATGGCCCCCGTCCACAGAGGATCGCCATGACCGGTCACACCACCGCCCGCCGGCTGCTCGCCGGCACCACGGCCGCCGCCGTCGCCGCCCTCCTCGTCGCCGCCCCGACCACCCCCACCGCAGCCAGCACCCCGACCGAGAGCACCCTCGCGACGAACGTCGCCAACGCCTTCGCCGCCAACGACTACTGCCTCGGGGAATGCTCGGAGATCCTGCCACCGGGTCAGAACGGCAACGCCACCCTCGTCGAGATCCTGGGCAACCAGGCTCTCGGCACCCTGCCCCGGCACTCCGCCGACCAGCTCGACAGGTACGCCGACCTCGTCTACGGCTACGCCGGGCTGCGCGAGGACCAGATCGACACCTTCTTCAACGACGCCTCCTTCGGCGTCGCGCCCAGCCAGGTCGAACGCGACTACTCACCCCGCTCGGACGTCCGCATCCTGCGGGACCGGGCCACCGGCGTCCCGCACATCACCGGCACCACCCGCGCCGGCACCATGTTCGGCGCCGGCTACGCCGGGGCCGAGGACCGGCTGTTCACCATGGATCTGCTGCGGCACGTCGGGCGGGGAACGCTGACCCCGTTCGCGGGCGGCGCCCCGGGCAACCGGGCGCTGGAGCAGAGCGTCTGGCGGACCTCCCCGTACACCGAGGCCGACCTGGAGGCGCAGGTGACGGCACTGCGGCAGAAGGGCGGCGGACGCGGTGAGCAGCTCTACACCGACGTGCAGGAGTACATCGCCGGGATCAACGCCTACATCCGTACCTGCATGGCCAACCGCAACTGCCCCGGCGAGTACGTGCTCACCGGGCACCTGGACGCGATCACCAACGCCGGTGGGCCCGAGCCGTTCGTGATGACCGACCTGGTCGCCATCGCCGGCGTGGTCGGTGGCCTGTTCGGCGGCGGGGGCGGCACCGAGATGCAGTCCGCGCTGGTCCGCATCGCCGCCCGGGCCAAGTTCGGCCCGGTCGAGGGCGACCGGGTGTGGAACGGCTTCCGGGGCCAGAACGACCCGGAGACCGTGCTGACCCTGCACGACGGGCAGAGCTTCCCGTACGGCGACGCCTCCCCCGACGCGCCCAGCGTGGTGCTGCCGGACGCCGGCTCGGCCCGGGTCGAACCGGTCTTCACCGACCCGACCGGCTCCGCGACCGCCGCCGCGACCTCGAACAGCGGCTCCGAGTTGGCCGCCGCGCTGTCCGGGCTGACCATCGACCCGGCGCACCGGGGCATGTCGAACGCGGCGGTGATCTCGGCCGAGCACTCCACCAGCGGGCACCCGGTGGCGGTGTTCGGGCCGCAGACCGGCTACTTCTCGCCCCAACTGCTGATGGTCCAGGAGTTGCAGGGGCCGGGCATCAGCGCCCGAGGCGCCGCCTTCGCCGGGCTGAACCTGTACGTCCTGCTCGGCCGGGGCCAGGACTACGCCTGGAGCGCCACCTCCTCCGTGCACGACATCACCGACACCTACGCGCTGCCGCTCTGCGTACCCGGCGGTGGCACGCCGACGCTGGGCAGCAACCACTACCTGTTCCGGGGGCAGTGCCTGGCGATGGAGGAGTTGTCGCACGTCAACCGGTGGAGCCCGACCGTCGCCGACGGCACCGCGGCCGGGTCGTACAAGCTGGTCGCCTGGCGTACCAAGCTCGGCCTGGTGGCGTGGCGGGGCACCGTTGGCGGGGTGCCGCACGCCTTCACCCACCTGCGGTCCACCTACGGTCGGGAGGCCGACTCCGCGATCGGCTTCCAGATGTACAACGACCCGACCCAGATGGGCTCCGCGGCGGCCTTCCGCGCCTCGGCGAACAACGTCGAGTACGCGTTCAACTGGTTCTACGTCAACTCCACCGAGTCGGCGTACTTCAACTCCGGACTGAACCCGCTACGGGCGTCCGGCAGCAATCCGAGCCTGCCGATGAAGGCCGAACGGGCGTACGAGTGGCAGGACTTCGACCCGGAGACCGGCACCGCCCGGTACGCGCCGGCGTCGGCCCACCCGCAGTCGGTGAACCAGGACTACTACGTCAGCTGGAACAACAAGCAGGCCAAGGACTTCGGTGCCGCCGACGGCAACTTCAGCTTCGGTGCCGTACACCGTGGTGACCTGCTGGACAAGCCGGTGCAGGCGGCGCTCGCGGCGGGCCGCACCTTCGACCGGGCCTCGCTGACCGAGCTGGTGCAGCGGGCCGGGCTGACCGATCTGCGCGGCGCCGAAGTGCTCGGCGAGCTGATCCGGGTACTGGAGAGCCAACCGGTCACCGACACCGCCCTGGCCAGCGAGATCGCGCGGCTGAAGGCGTGGCGGCAGGCCGGCGCGCTGCGGGTGGAGACGGCCGAGGGCAGCAAGGTCTACCAGCACGCCGAGGCGATCCGGACCCTCGACGCCTGGTGGCCGCTGCTGGTCCGGGGCATGTTCCGGGAACCGCTCGGCGCGCAGCTGTACCAGTCCCTGGTCAACACCCTCCAGGTCAACGAGTCACCCTCCGGCCACCAGCAGGGCGACGTGTCGAACCTGCCGTCGTCGGCGAACAGCGCCCAGACCCACAAGGGCTCGGCGTTCCAGTACGGGTGGTGGGGTTGGGTCGACAAGGATCTGCGGGCCGTGCTGGGTGACCCGGTGGCCGGTGGGCCTGGGCGTACCTTCTGCGGCGACGGCGACCTCGCCGGCTGCCGGCAGATCCTGCTGGACACCCTGCGGACGGCGGCGACGACGCCGGCCACGCAGACCTATCCGGGTGACTCGACGTGCGCCGCCGGTGACCAGTGGTGCGCCGACGCCATCGTCCAGTCACCGCTGGGCGGCATCAAACACGCCACCATCTCCTGGCAGAACCGTCCCACCTATCAGCAGGTGGTCTCGTTCCCCGCCCGCCGTGGCGACGACCTGACCAACCTGGCCGCCGGCCGCCCGGTCGCCGCGTCCAGCAGTCAACTCTTCAACGGTGCCGGCCGCGCCGTCGACGGCGACCTGGGCACCCGGTGGGCCAGTTCCTGGTCGGACAACCAGTGGCTGCGGGTGGACCTCGGATCCGTACGACAGGTCGGTCGGGTGGTCCTGGCCTGGGAGGCGGCCTACGCCCGGTCGTACCGGGTGGAGGTCTCCGCCGACGGCGCCACCTGGCGGCCGGCCTGGTCGACCACCGCCGGGAACGGCGGAACCGACGTGGTCACCTTCGCCCCGCAGCAGGCCCGGTACGTGCGGATGTACGGGCTGACCCGGGGCACCTCCTACGGCTTCTCGCTGTGGGAGATGTCGGTCTACGCCCAGTGACGCCGACGGTCGCGGCCGGGACGGCACCGTCCCGGCCGCGACCGCCCTTCGGCCGGCTCAGGCCAGCGCGATCTGGTCGCCGTCGACCTTGATGTTCTTGGCCGGCAGCGGCGCGGTCGCCGGGCCGGCCGTGACGGAACCGTCCTCGATGGAGAACTTGCTGCCGTGGCAGGTGCAGTTGATGGTGCCGCCGTCGACGTTCGACACCGGGCAGCCCTGATGGGTGCAGACCGGATCGAAACCCTTGAAGTCACCTGCGGTGGGCTGAGTGATCACCACACCCTGGGCGGCGAAGACCGCGCCGCCGCCGACCGGGATGTCGGTCGTCCGGGCCAGTGACTGGGCACCCTCACGATCCCCGCCGCCAGCGTCGCCGGTGTTGGTGACCTGCGGTCCAGGACTCGGTGCCGCGCCGCCGTCGTCGTCCTCACCGCCGCAGGCGGCCAACACCACCGCCGCGCCGACCGCCCCCGCGCCCGTGAGCACGGCCCGGCGGGTACGCACTCCAGGCCCGGCCGGCACCTGATCGTCGCTCATGCCAGCGCTGCCCTGCGGCTCGCTCATGCCTCGCCCCTCCGTCGGTCATTCCCGGTGCATGATGTGTCGCTACTCTCCCTGCACGCACCACTCTGCCCGGCGGTTCACCCGATCGGCCACCCGGGCACGCCGTTCGCCGGCAGCCGCCCGCTGGTCGGCTTGCCGCCGGCCGGATCGGCCCGTCAGCGCGCGGCGGCGGTGGCCTTGCGGCCGCCGCGGGCCCGGCCACCGTTGGCCTTCGCCGCCCGGGCGGTGGCCGCCACGGCGCCCTTCGCCGTGCCGTCGAGCTTGAGGACGGTACGCAGGAACTGCCCGGTGTGGCTCTCGACGACCTCGGCGACCTCCTCCGGGCTGCCGGTGGCGAGCACGGTGCCGCCCCGGTGGCCGCCCTCCGGGCCCATGTCGATCAACCAGTCGGCACTCTTGATCACGTCCAGGTTGTGCTCGATCGTGATCACCGTGTTGCCCTTGTCGACCAGGCCCTCCAGCACCAGCAGCAGCTTGCGGATGTCCTCGAAGTGCAGACCGGTGGTCGGCTCGTCGAGCACGTAGACCGTCCGCCCGGTCGAGCGCTTCTGCAACTCCGAGGCGAGCTTGACCCGCTGCGCCTCACCGCCGGAGAGGGTCGGCGCGGGCTGCCCCAGCCGTACGTAGCCCAGACCCACGTCGACGAGCGTCTTGAGGTGCCGGTGGATGGCCGGGATGGCGGAGAAGAACTCGGCCGCCTCCTCGATCGGCATCTCCAGCACGTCGGAGACGGTCTTGCCCTTGTAGTGCACCTCAAGGGTCTCCCGGTTGTACCGGGCGCCCTTGCAGACCTCGCACGGCACGTACACGTCGGGCAGGAAGTTCATCTCGATCTTGATCGTGCCATCGCCGGAGCACGCCTCGCAGCGGCCGCCCTTGACGTTGAAGGAGAACCGTCCGGGGCCGTACCCCCGGACCTTGGCCTCGGTGGTCTCGGCGAACAGCTTGCGCACGTGGTCCCAGACGCCGGTGTAGGTGGCCGGGTTGGAGCGCGGGGTACGGCCGATCGGCGACTGGTCGACGCCGACGACCTTGTCGACGTGTTCCAGGCCGGAGACCCGGGTGTGCCGGCCGGGCACCAGCCGGGCACCGTTGATCTGGTTGGCCAGCACCGCGTAGAGGATGTCGTTGACCAGCGTCGACTTGCCCGAGCCGCTGACGCCCGTGACGGCGATCAGCTGACCGAGCGGGAAGCTCACGGTCAGGTTGCGCAGGTTGTGCTCGCGGGCCCCGTGCACCACCAGCTCCCGCCCGGGGGTCTGCGGGCGGCGTCCCTTGGGTGTCGGGATCTCCCGCCGACCGGAGAGGTACGCCCCGGTCAGCGACTCGGGATTCTCCAGCAGCGCCGGCACCGAGCCGCTGTGCACGATCCGACCGCCGTGCTCCCCCGCGCCGGGACCGATGTCGACGATCCAGTCGGCGGTGCGGATGGTGTCCTCATCGTGCTCGACCACGATCAGCGTGTTGCCCAGGCCGCGCAGCCGCACCAGCGTCTCGATCAGCCGGTGGTTGTCCCGCTGGTGCAGGCCGATCGACGGCTCGTCGAGCACGTAGAGCACCCCGACCAGCCCGGATCCGATCTGGGTGGCCAACCGGATGCGCTGCGCCTCACCGCCGGAGAGGGTGCCGGCCGGGCGGTCCAGGGAGAGGTAGTCCAGCCCGACGTCGAGCAGGAACCGCAGCCGGGCGTTGATCTCCTTGAGCACCCGCTCGGCGATCAACTTCTGCCGGTCGGTCAGCTCGATGCCGGCCAGCAGGTCGGCGCACTCACCGACCGACAGGTTGCACACCTCGGCGATGCTGCGCCCAGCCAGGGTGACCGCGAGCACCTCGGGCTTGAGCCGCGCACCGCCGCAGGCGGCGCACGGCACGTCGCGCATGTAGCCCTCGTACTTCTCCCGCGACCACTCGCTCTCGGTGTCGGAGTGCCGGCGCTCGATCCACTGCACCACCCCCTCGAAGCCGGTGTAGTACGAGCGCTCCCGGCCGTACTTGTTGCGGTAGCGCACGTGCACCTGGTCGTCGGAGCCGTGCAGGATCGTCTTCTGCGCCCGCGACGGCAACGCCCGCCACGGGGTGTCGACGTCGAAGTGCTCGGCCTCGCCGAGCGCCTCCAGCAGCCGCAGGAAGTACTCCAGGTTGTGCCCGGTCGCCCAGGGCTGGATCGCACCCTCGCGCAGGCTGCGCTCCGGGTCGGGGACGACCAGCTCCGGGTCGACCTCCTTCTTGGTGCCGAGTCCGGTGCACTCCGGGCAGGCGCCGTAGGGCGCGTTGAAGGAGAAGACCCGGGGTTCCAGGTCCTCGATCGCGAGGGGGTGGTCGTTGGGGCAGGCCAGGTGCTCGGAATAGCGCCGCTCCCGGTCGGGGTCGTCCTCGGCCAGATCGACGAAGTCGAGCAGGACCAGACCACCGGAGAGGCCCAGGGCCGCCTCGACCGAGTCGGTCAGCCGCTGCTTGGCGCTGGGCTTCACGCTGAGCCGGTCGATCACCACCTCGATGGTGTGCTTCTCCTGCTTCTTCAGCTTCGGCGGGTCGGTGAGCTGGTGCACCACACCGTCGACCCGGGCCCGCGCGTACCCCTTTGCCTGGAGTTCGGCGAACAGGTCGACGTACTCGCCCTTGCGCCCCCGCACCACCGGGGCGAGCACCATGAACCGGGTGCCCTCGGCCATCGCGAGGACCCGGTCGACGATCTGCTGGGGGCTCTGCTTGGAGATCCGCTCGCCGCAGACCGGGCAGTGCGGTTCGCCGACGCGGGCGAAGAGCAACCGCAGGTAGTCGTAGACCTCGGTGATCGTGCCGACGGTGGAGCGGGGGTTGCGGGAGGTGGACTTCTGGTCGATGGAGACGGCCGGGCTCAGGCCCTCGATGAAGTCGACGTCCGGCTTGTCCATCTGGCCGAGGAACTGCCGGGCGTACGACGACAGCGACTCGACGTAGCGTCGCTGCCCCTCGGCGAAGATCGTGTCGAAGGCCAGGCTCGACTTACCCGACCCGGACAGCCCGGTGAACACGATCAGGGCGTCCCGGGGCAGGTCGAGGCTGACGTCACGCAGGTTGTGCTCGCGCGCGCCACGAATGATCAAACGGTCGGCCACGGTCCGTGTACTCCCGGGTGAGAATGAAGAGGAAGATCTGTCCGCTTTTGAGGTGACCCCAGCGGTTGTGTCAGCGCGGAGAGTGCGCCCCGGCAACTGTAGACCCGACCCCCGACAACTTCCCCCACCCACACATCCCACCCCTCCCCACCTCACCCGCTCCCCCGGCCCAACTGCGCGCCGATCATGCAGTTGTGGCCCGCAACAAAGCAGTCAAATCGCCCGTACCGACGACCACAACTGCATGATCGCGGGATACACGGGTGGGGTGGGGTGGGGCTGTTAGTGGGGGTGGGGGGTGCGGCGGGTGGCGCGGGACACACGGGTGGGGCGGGTGGAGCGGCGACGGGTCTCGTGGACGACCTCCCGTTGCAGCCGGCGCCAGCTCTCGTAGCGGCGGGCGGTCAGCGCGCCGGCCTCCAGCGCCGCCCGCACCGCGCAGCCGGGTTCGGCCTCGTGCCCGCAGTCGCCGTAGCGGCAGCCGGCGGCCAGGTCGGCGATGTCGGCGAAGGCGCGGTCGAGCCCGGTGGCACCGTCGAGCAGGCCGACGGCCCGGACCCCGGGCGTGTCCACCACGGCGCCGCCGCCCGGCAGCGGGACCAGTGCCCGCCAGGCGGTGGTGTGCCGACCCTTGCCGTCGACCCGACGGATCGCCTGCGTCGGCATCACCACCGCCGAGACGAGCGCGTTGACCAGGCTGGACTTGCCAGCGCCGGAGGGTCCAAGCAGCCCGAGGGTGCGGCCGGGGCCGACCTCGGCGCGCAGCGCCGCCAGTCCGGTGCCGTGCTCGGCGCTGACCGGCAGCACCGGCACGCCCGGGGCCAGGGCCGCCAGTTGACGCGCCACCGCCGCCGGATCGGCCGCCAGGTCGGTCTTGGTCAGCACCACCAACGGTCGGGCGCCGGACTCGTGGACCAGGGAGAGCAGCCGCTCGATTCGGGCGGCGTCCGGTGCCGGGTGCACCGGCTCCACCACGGCGGCCACGTCCAGGTTGGCGGCCAGCAGTTGACCGCTGGCGTCCTTACCGGCGGTGCGCCGGATCAACGCGGTACGCCGCGGCAGCACCACCTCCACCGTCACCCGCCCATCGGGCCAGGCGCACAGCAGCACCCAGTCGCCGACCCCGGGCAGCCGGGTCGCGTCGCGTACGGCCGCCGCCAGCACGGCCCCGCCGGTGGAGGCGCGCACCGGCCCGTTCTCGGTGAGCACGGTGCAGACGCCGCGGTCGACCCGGGCCACCCGGCCGGGGCGCTGATCGGTGCGGATACGCCGCAGATGGGCCGCCCGGTCGGTGTCCCAGCCCAGGGCGGTCAGCGAGATGGTCATGGCTCCTCGTTCAGTGTCGGTGCGGGTGATACACGGGTGCGGTGACCGGCATGACCACCACCTCCTCCGCTCCGGCGCCGCGCACGAACCTGGTCGACCTCCCTCGGTGGTGACCGGGCCGCGAGGCAGCAGACGAGGCGTCCGCGTCGGGTGACCCGGTCGAGGGGGTCGCTGGCACAGACGGTAGGTCGGGCCACGCCACGCCGGAAGTGAATTCCCCGGCGACGCGGGTGGGCGCGGGCCGCTAGGGTCAGCAGCGTGACGATGGATCCGTTGCTGCTGACCGGCGACGTGGACGAGGCCACGGCTCGCCTGTTGCGCACGGCGGCCAGCTTCGACGCCGCCGATCTCGCCGCGCCGTCTCTGCTGCCCGGCTGGACCCGAGGGCACGTGATCGCCCATGTCTGCCGCAATGCCGACGGCTTCGTCAACCTGCTCACCTCGGCCCGAACCGGCGAACCGATCCCGATGTACGCCAGCGCCGCCGCCCGGACCGCCGACATCGAGGCGGGGGCCGCGCGTACGCCGGAGGAGCAGCTGGACGACCTGCGGCGCAGCGCGGACCGGTTCACCGAGGCCGTGGCCGCGATGCCGGTGCCGGCATGGGGTGCCACCGTCGAGGCCCGGCACGGCTCGCAGCCGGCGGCCCTGCTCGTCTGGGGTCGGCTGCGGGAGCTGGAGATCCACCACGTCGACCTGGCGGCCGGCTACCGGCCCACGGACTGGTCACCGGACTTCGGTCACCGGCTGTTGCACGAGGTGACCAGCGGCTTCGCCGACCGGGGCGACGTACCAGCGATGGTGCTCCGCTTCGACGGCAGCAGTCACGAACTGGTGCTCGGCGACCGGGCAGCGGCGCCGGTCGTCGCCGGTTCGGCGGCCGAACTCGCCGCGTGGTTGACCGGCCGCGACCCCGGCGCCACGCTGACCGTCACCCCCGACGGGCAGCTGCCCCACCCGCCCGAATGGATCTAGGGAGCCATGGCCTACAGCGGAGAAGTCACCCCCGGCGGCCCGCCGGGGGTACGCGAACTCGACCGGCTGACCATCACCAAGGTGTCGGTCGGCCCGATGGACAACAACGCGTACCTGCTGCGCTGCGGCGGCACCGGTGAACAGGTGCTGATCGACGCCGCGAACGAGGCGCCCCGCCTGCTGGAGCTGATCGGCGACGCGGGGCTCACCGCCGTGGTGACCACCCATCAGCACATGGACCACTGGGTGGGCCTGGAAGAGGTGGTGGCCAAGACCGGCGCCCGTGCGCTGGTGCACGCCGACGACGCCGACGGGCTGCCGATCGAGGCGCAGACCCTCACCGAGGGCGACGTCGTGCCGGTCGGCGACTGCGCCCTGGAGGTCATCCACCTGCGGGGGCACACCCCGGGTTCGGTGGCGCTGCTCTACCGCGACCCCGGTGGCGTGCCGCACCTCTTCACCGGGGACAGTCTCTTCCCTGGTGGAGTGGGTAACACCGACCGGGATCCGCAGCGGTTCGCCGCCCTCATCGACGACGTCGAGCACAAGCTGTTCGACCGGCTGCCCGACGAGACCTGGTTCTACCCCGGGCACGGTCGGGACTCGACGCTCGGCGCGGAACGCCCCCAACTGGCCGAGTGGCGCGCCCGCGGCTGGTGACAGCCGCGCTGGTCAGGGAGCGATGCGCAGCCGTCGGATCTGGTTGTCGTCGTAGTCCTCAAAGCGGTACCGCAGGCCGGCGAAGGGGCTGCCGGGAAAGTCACCGGTGATGGTGGCGGTGACCACGGTCCCTTCCGGCGTCTGCGTCACGTCGGTGATCTCGTACGACACCAGCGGCACCTCCCGCCGCCAGGCCCGGATCGCGGCGATGCCCTCGTGGGTCCTGCCCTCGTCCTCGACAACAGCGTCGGGGGCGAAGAGCGCGAAGTAGGCGTCGCTGTCGGCTTCGCCGGCGAGCGCGAAGTAACGACGGATCAGTGGCGGTGCGGCATTCATGGCAGGGTCCTCCCCGAAGGGCGTCACTCAGGTGCGGCTGGACGCTGCTGATCCTGCCCGACGGGTGCGACAGCCACCCCCGGTTCGATCAGACCCGAGGTTGTCGTCGAGCTCCGGGACCGGCCGGTTCAGCGGGTGACCGCGCGCAACCGCCGGCGGGTGCCGAGCAGCACCAGGGCCGCCAGCAGCAGTCCGCCCAGCATGGTGACCAGTAGCGGACTCGCTCCGGCGGGCAGGAGCCCGGCCAGCATCCGCGACGCCGTACCCACCACCAGGTAGAGACCGGCCCATCCGGCCGCGCCGAGCGCCGCGAACCCGAGAAACCGTCGGTACGACATGTGCAGCCCGCCCGCGGCCAGGGGCAGCAGGGCGTTGAACACCGGCAGGAAGGGCGCGATCAGCACCAGCCGACCGCCGTCGCGGCGCAGGATGGTCTCCGCTGCCACCCACCGCGGCTCGCCGACCCAACCGCCGAAGCGGCTGCGCCGCAGCCGGTCGCCCCACCGCCGGCCGACGAGGAAGCTCAGCGACCAACCGGTGAGACAGCCGGTGACGACGGCGACGAAGGTCGCCAACCCGGTGGCGGGGCTGCCGACCGCCACGGCGGCGAGCACCGCCACGTCACCGGGCACGAGGACGCCGAACAGCGGCACCGCGTCGAAGAGCATGACCACCCCGAGCACCGCCATCAGCACCACTACGGGAAGCTCACCGACCTGGGCCAACTGGTCCGCCATGCCTCGTACGCTAAGACCTGCTCGCCACCGTGGACATCGGGTTTCCTCCCCATCCTCCGGGTGGCGCCCCTGAGGGTGATCCCTGATCGCGCCGGTCGCGTCGGAGCCCATCCGCCGCAACGCCTGAGGCGCTTCGCCCGGCAAATCCGCTATTCACCGGTTACTGTCGGGAAGGTATTGGGCGATCACCGGCGCGCAAGCCAGCGGTCGCCCGCATGGAACAGGGAGAGAGTACGCATGGCAACCGGCACCGTGAAGTGGTTCAACTCCGAAAAGGGCTTCGGCTTCATCGAGCAGGACGGCGGAGGGCCTGACGTCTTCGTCCACTACTCGGCCATCCAGTCCGGCGGTTACCGCGAACTGACCGAAGGCCAGAAGGTCGAGTTCGACGTGACCCAGGGGCAGAAGGGCCCGCAGGCGGACAACGTCCGTCCGCTCTGACTCGTACGGTCCGGCGGGGCTGATCGCACGGCGGCGGGTGGCGGCCGGTACTGGCCGCCACCCGTCGGAGCGTCGCCTCAGGCCGCCAGTCGGCGGCTCAACTCGCTGACGACCTGTTGCGCGACCGTGGGCGGGATCGCCGCCGCGATCTCCTGCGGGGTGAGACCGGCCAGCACTCCGGTGACGATCGCCTGCTCGTCGGTGAAGTCCCGGTTCATCAGCGAGTCCACCGTGTTCTGTAGTGCGGTGAGTTGCGCGCCGATGGTGCGCAGTGTCGGGTGGGAGACCCGGAAGTCGGGATCTTTGTGATCCTCGCCCATCGCCATCCGGGTGTAGGTCTGCCCGACCGGGTTGCGTCCGTCCAGGACGGTGAGGTTGCGGTGGACCGTCTTGAGCCAGTTGTGTTCCTCGGGTGTCATGTCGTTCTCCCCCTCCTCGGAGTTCAGCAGTCCGATGGCGGTCAGGTAGCGGCGGAACAGCGGCCGCTGGTCGCGGTTCGCCTTGATCGAGTCCCGGAAGAAACTGAAATGGGTGTGCCACAGGTGGGACCGGTCGCCGGTGCTGCGGCGACCGAGCCGGTCCCAGCGCCGGACCACCTTGCCGTCGGGCGAGTAGATGATCTCGCGGATGTCGCGGGTGTCCGGGGCGTTGGCGACGCACTGCGCCACGCACCAGGCCGAGAACGTGAACAGGTTGTGGGTACGGCCGTTGGAACTGAGCTGGAACGTCCCGACGTCCAGGGCGGCGGCGTCGAGGGTCAGGCCGTTGCGGTCGCGGGGCGACTCGACCACCGAGTAGTCGTTGGTGACGACCCGGTCCGACCCGCAGTGGTAGCCCCCTCGGTGGTTGGCGTCGCCGACGATGCCGACCTCGTTGGGTTCGAGGTCGGCGTCGCGACTGCGGTCGGGGTCACGGTTGAGATGCTCAAGCAGCAGACTACGAACGGCGAGCAGATTTGCCGGGGCCCGCGTCATGGATCCCCCTTCGCATAATCGTTGGGGACCAGGCGCGACGGTGACACCGCGTACGCGGTGGAGAGGCTCACCGGCGGCCCGGCCAATCAGGTGCACGGCGCCGGGCGTATCACCACGATAGCTCGGGTTGTAAGAGAATGCCCAGCTCAGAGGCGCTTTGATTCAGCTTGGAGAAGGCTGAGAGGCAGAGTGGACGACCGGTAGGACCACTGCGGACGGATGATCTGGGTCGTGCAGGATCTCCCGGAATCCACCACGGAGTGTGACAGCCGCGCCGAGCGGTTCGCCGGTGCCGGGGTTACGCGCGTAGCGGGGATGGGCCCCGCCGGAGACCTGCAGCCGCAGTCGGTGCCCCGCGGCGAAGCGGTGGGCGGTGGGCCACATCTCGACCGGCACCACGACGGCGCCGGTGTCGTCAGCGGGGAACCGCTGCGGGTCGAGCCGGACCAGACCGTCGCAGATGTTCCACGACCGTCCCCGACCATCCACGTCGCACAGTCGCACGAAAACGTCCAGGTGGGTCAGCTCGCTGCGCAGGTGGATCTCGGCGCGCACCGGCCCGATCACCTCGAGTCCGGCGGCCAACGGCTCGCTGGTCCAGGTCAACACGTCGGGCCGGGCCTCGACCGGGCGGTTGTCGAACGGTCCGGCCCGCTGAGCCACCAGCAGTGGACCACCCAGCGACGGTGTCGGGTCGGCCGGGTCGTACCAGAATCCGTCCGGCGGTGACGGCACCGGGTCCGACGGGCTCAGGGCCGCCCCCGGGTGCAGGTGCCACCGCACGACGTCGGCGGGTGGCGGCCAGTCGGGCAGGTCACGCCAGCCCCCGCCGGCACCACCGACGTGCACCCGCACCGGAGCGTCGGGCGGATCGGCGACCTCGCCGGCCCGATCGTCGGACAGGTGGGTGCCGAGCCAGCGCAGACCCTCGCGCAGAGCGGCGACGAACAGCCCGGGGCTGCCGTGCGTCCACGGCCCGACCACCAGGCGTGGACGGGCACCGGTGGCCCGCAGCGCCGTGTAGTCGCGCAGTTGGGCCGGCAGGAAGATGTCGTGCCAGCCGCTGACCATCGCCACCGGGGAGCTGACCAGGTGCAGTCGGTCGTCGAAAACCCGACTGCGCCAGTAGTCGGCCTGTGGGGTGTGGTGCCGCAGCCATTCCTGGAAGAACGGCACGGTCACCCCGGTGGCGACCCGGTCCGCCTCGATCAACGGAAGGTGGGACAGGGCGGCGGTCAGCTTCGGCTGGCCGCGCTTGAGTTCCCACTGGCGGGCCAGCCACGGCACGGTCTGCGCCTGGAGCAGCTCGGCCCAGGTCAGCACCGTGTCCAGGGCGAACGACTCGCCCGCGTACGTGGAGTCACGGGTGGTGGAGGCGGTGGCGACCGCGACCATCGCGCGCAGCTGCGGGCCCGCGTCCGCCGCGAGCGCCCACTGCACGAATCCCTGGTAGCTGGCGCCGAACATGCCGAACGCGCCGATCCACCACGACTGCCGACGCAGCCAGTCGAGCGTGTCCAGGCCGTC
The DNA here is from genome assembly GCF_018070435.1 of Micromonospora sp. C51. Classification (NCBI taxonomy): domain Bacteria; kingdom Bacillati; phylum Actinomycetota; class Actinomycetes; order Micromonosporales; family Micromonosporaceae; genus Micromonospora; species Micromonospora sp. C51. Next base: position 99,691 of record NZ_JAGPXQ010000018.1, read on the forward strand.
GTCGCGCTCGTGCACGAACGGCTCGAACTCGCCGCCGGAGCCGCCCGTGCCCCGGCAGGACTGGATGACCACGTGGAATCCCTGCTCGGCGGCGAGTCGGCAGAGCAGCCGCATCGGTCCGGCCCGACCGTACGGGGTGCGGATCAGCACGGTGGGCGCGGCGGGCAGGTCGGGAGCGTAGTGGTCGGTGCGCAGAATCACTCCGTCGCGTACCCGCAGCGCGATGTCCCGGGTGACGGTGACCCGTCGGGTCCGCGCCGGTGGCAGTCGCAGGGCGGCAGCGGCGAGTCCGGCCGCCAGACGATCAAGCACGACTCACTCCGACCGGCGTCGGTGCGGCTCGGTCCGGGCGGCACGGACCTCGTCCCGGTGCTCCCGCAGTGAGGCTCCCATCGCCGTCATGAACCGGTACACCACTTCCAGTTCGTCGTCACGGAAGCCGGCCATCACCCGGTCGGTGCGCTCGCCCAGCGGCCGGAAGAAGCCCATCGCCAGTTCGGCGCCGCGTTCGGCGTAGCGCAGCAGCACCTTGCGTCGGTCCGTGGTGTCCCGGTCCCGGCGCAGATGCCCGGCGCGTTCCAGCCGGTCGATCAGGGCGGTGACCGAGCCGGAGGAGAGCCCGAGATGCTCGCCGAGCCGGCCCGGCGTGATCGGGTCGCCGAGCAGCTCGGCGTCCATCACGGCGATCAGCGCCTGCAGGTCGGTGGCGTTGAGGCCGTGCTGGCCGGCGAAGGCGTGCCCGACGTGCTGCGCGTCCACGCCGTAGCGCCGCAGCTCGGCCGTGATCTCGGCGATCAACACGTCCCGGCGCGTGTCGCGCCTGCGGTACATACCGTGAGCTGCCACGTCCCGCCGCTTCCTCCCGACGTCCCGGGTTCGCAGCATAGCCGAGAGAGACCCTCGTCTCGTTTGCCGAGATTCTCCACGTCCGAGCTGTTGCAGCATCTCTCTTGATAGGCGAAAATCTCGTCTGTCTAGATACTTTTGCCTGGGGGTCTTGATGTCCGTGTTCACCCGCGTGGCAGGCGGTCGGCTGAACGCCTGGTTCACCATCCTCGCGGCGCTCGCCGTGGGCGCGGCCGTCTTCTGGTTGCCGACCCCCGACAACCCGGCACCCGTCTCCGCCACCGGCCTGTCCGACCGCTGGCAATCCACCCAGGTCGAGCGGTTGCAGGACGAACTGCCGGCCAGCGACGTCCAGCCGGCCATCGTCGTGGTCACCCGGGACGACCGCGCGCCGTTGACCGACGCCGACCGCACCGCCGTCACCACCGGCACCGGCGCCCTCGGCGGGTTCACCGTCGGCGGTCAGGTCGCGCCGCCGCAACTCTCCCCTGACGGCACCGTCGCCCTGGTTGCCGTGCCGTTGAGCACCGAGGGTGGTCAGGAAGCGGTGGCCGCCACCGTCGCCGACGTCCGCGAAGCGCTGAGGGCGCTGCCGGCCGAACTGACCGTCGAGGTGACCGGCCCGCCGGCCTTCACCGCCGACCTCACCAAGGTCTTCGAGGGCGCCGACACCACCCTGCTCGCCGTCACCGCCGCCGTGGTCGCGCTGCTGCTGCTCGTCACCTACCGCAGCCCGCTGCTGTGGATGGTGCCCCTGGCCGTCGTGGCCGCCACCGAACAGGTCGCCCTGCGGGCCCTCGACACGGTGATCCCCGCCGTCGGCATCAACTTCGCCGGCGGCGCCGTCTCCGGCATCGCCAGCGTCCTCGTCTTCGGCGCCGCCACCAACTACGCCCTGCTGTTGATCGCCCGCTACCGGGAGGAACTGCGCCGCGAGGCGGACCGCTTCGCCGCCATGCGCGCCGCGCTGCGCCGCACCGCCGAACCGATCCTCGCCAGCGGCGGCACCGTCATGCTCGGGGTGCTCACCCTGCTGCTCAGCGAGCGGGAACTCAACCGTGCCCTCGCCGTCGCCTGCGCCACCGGCATCCTCCTGGCCATGGCATCGGCTCTGCTCGTGCTGCCGGCCGCGCTGGTGCTGCTCGGGCGGCGCCTGTTCTGGCCGTTCGTACCGCACGTCGGCAGCGAAGGTCGGGAAGGCCGGGTCTGGGGCCGGCTCGGCACCGCGGTGATCCGCCGACCGGTGCCCGTCGCGGCCCTGGCCACGCTGCTGCTGGTCGCGCTCGCCCTGGGCGGCCTCGGCCTGCGGACCGGGCTGTCGGAGACCGAGCAGTTCCGGGTAAAGCCCGAAGCGGTGGCCGGGGCAGAGACCCTTGCCCGCGCCTTCCCCGCCGGCACGACCCAGCCGGTCGCGGTGATGACCCGACCCGACGCCGTCCCGGCGGTCACCGCGGCCGCCGCCGAGGTGCCCGGGGTCGCCTCCGCCCGTCCCGGCACCGCCGGCCCCACCGTCGCCCAGGTCGATGTGGTCCTCGAGGCCGAGCCGGGCACCACCGCCTCCGACCGGACGCTGGAGGCCCTGCGGGACGCGGTCGCCGCCGTACCCGACTCCGCGCCGCCCGCCCCAACAGGCGGCGACACCCCGGCCGGCGCCATCGTCGGCGGCAGCGTGGCTGGCACGTACGACGCGTCGGCGGCCGACGCCGAGGACCTACGCGTCATCCTGCCGCTGATCCTGCTGCTGGTCGGTGCCGTGCTGGTCCTGCTGCTACGCGGCCTGCTCGCCCCGGTGCTGCTCGTGGTCACCGTCGTCGCGTCGTACTTCGCCAGCCTCGGCGGTGCCTGGCTGCTCTTCGACCACGTGCTCGGTTTCCCCGCGCTGGACACCACCGTGCCGCTGTTGGCGTTCGTCTTCCTGGTGGCGCTCGGCGTGGACTACAACATCTTCCTGGTCACCCGTGCCCGCGAGGACGCCCGCACCGCCGGCACCCGCGAGGGCATGCTCTCCGCGCTGCGAGTGACCGGCGGCGTGATCACCAGCGCCGGCATCCTGCTCGCCGCCGTCTTCGCCGTCCTCGGCGTGCTACCGCTGATCACCCTGACCCAGATCGGAATCATCGTCTGCCTCGGTGTGCTGCTGGACACCCTGCTGGTCCGCACAGTCGTCGTCCCGGCCCTGGCGTTCCTGCTCGGGGAACGCTTCTGGTGGCCCGGCCGGGTCACCGCCGATCAGAACCCGAGGCAGACGCACTCCGTCATCAACGCCCGGACGTTGCGCACGTAGTTCGGGTTGGCAATGTCCAGTGGCTTCCCGTCGGGGGCCACCCTCCCGTGCCCGTAGTTGTACGCGGCGATGACCGCGTTCAACAGGCACGAATCCAACTCTGAGGTGCACAGATCGGCGTCGAGCCGGTAGTCGGCGTCGAAGTACCTGTCGCCGATGTCCTTGGTCAGCCAGGCCAGGTAGGTGCCGCCGAGGTAGGCGTTGTCCCGGTAGTCCCAGACGTCGTAGCTCTGCCCGAAACGCTGGTTCATCCAGGACGCGGTGTCCGGCATCACCTGCATCAGGCCGATGCCCTCGTCGCAGGCCACGATGTTGGACTGCCAGCCGCTCTCCTGCCACGCCGTCGCCTTGATCAGATTCAGCGGGACGCGGATGCTCGGCGCCGACGTCGGCCAGTACGTGCGCCCGGCCGCGTCGGTCAACGCCGCCTTGACCTGCGCACGGCTGGCCTGATCACCCTTGTAGCTGGGCTTGCAGTCGCTTGCGGGCGGCTTCGGCGGATCCGGCGGCACCTCCGTCTCCGTCGGCGGCTTCGGCACCGCCCGGGGGGGCGGTGGCCGTGGCTCGCTTCGGCTTCGGGCTCCGCTTCGCCGCCGACGGTGACGCGCTGGCGCTGGGCGTGGTCTTCGGCGCGGCGCCCATCGCCTCCACCGCCGACGGTGTCGCCGACGCGTCCTCCGGTGCCGTAGAGCCGGTGGAAGCCCCCGAGGCGTCCGGCAACTCATCCGGGAGCGCCACCGGGGCCGGCACATCCGCCGCCGGAGTGTCCACCTTGGCACACCCACCGCCGGTCAGCAGCAGCATCGCGGCGACCACCGCGACACCCCACCGTGCGACGTTGCGTCCCATGTCGACCTCCTCCGGCCATGACGAACCCGCCGCACACTAACAGCTACCGCCCGTCGCGCGTGGCCCCGTGACCGCCGCCGGGATCCCGGCACCGGCCTCACCCGATGGCGGACCTACCGCCCGTCACCGCACGGTCCCGGGTGGCCCAGGCGACCATGAACACCGCCGTCCAGGCGGCACCGAGCAGCACCGCGCCGACCGTGCCGCTGGCCGTGCTCAACCCCAGATACAGCCGGGCGCCGCCGATGGTGACCACACCGGCCGCCGCCACGGTCCACGCGGCCACCGCCACCGGCCATCGAGCGCCCCGCGACAACAGCCACGCCAGCGTGCACAGGCTCGCCGTCACCACCACGCTCTGCGTGGAGAACAGCACCACCCGCCCACCGGCGGCCAAATCCGCCACGGCCGCCAGCACCACCAGCGGCACGAAGGCACCGACCGTGCCGACCACACTGAGCAGGTCCGCCCGCCAGGGCCGCTGCCGCCAGGCCTGGATCAGGGCGACCACCGCCACCATCACGATCAGCGACGAGCCACGCAGCAGCGACACCGCCGCCTGGGTCGCCTCCACCGCATCGGGCGTACGCCGCGCCGCGAACCAGCTCGCGATCGCCCCGTCGACAAGAGCCAACCCACTGTGCCGGACCACCACCCGCAGGACCCAGGCGATCACCAACGCCACCACGAACAGCAGCACCACCCCGACGGCCAGGTTCGCCAGCAACGCCCAGGCCGGCCCAAGACGCAGGCTCAGCAGGAAGAACAGCAGCCCGTAGCGGGCCGACAACCACCGCAGCGGCGGCAACCGGGCCGCCCGGGTCAGCAACGCCCGGGCCGGATCGGGGTTTCGGCCCAGCCAGCGACCGGCCAGCACCACCGCGACCAGCGCCGCCACCAGCACCAGCACCGCTCCGGTGGCCCGACCCAGCAGCCGGGAGACCGTCTCGTACGACTCCCCGGCCAGATGCCCGACGAGCACCGAGGCACCCACCCAGGTGCTCACCCCGGCGAAGTTCCACGGCGCGAACCGGCGGTACGGCATACCGGCCGCACCGGCCAGCCGGGGCACCAGGGTGCGGGCGAACGCCACCCAACGGGCGGTCAGCACACCTCGCCCACCCATCCGGTCGAGCATCGCGTCGGCGCGGGCCCACCGCTCCGGCCCCACCCGGGCACCCCACCTGCTGGCCCGCAGCCGAGGCCCGTAACGCCGGCCGGCGCGGAACGCCAACGCGTCCCCCAGCGCGGCGGCGGCGATCATCACCAGCAACGCCGGTCCGAACCGCAACGTGCCGGTGTACGTGAGAAAGCCCACCAGCAGCAGGGTCGCCTCACCGGGCGCGACCAGCCCGATGATCAGTGCCGTCTCGGCGGCCACGATCAGCGCCGCCACCACGTAGATCAGCCACGGCGGCAGGCTCTGCACCGAACTGAGCAGATCGTGCACGGCGCCCCCGGATCACCTCGGCAGAACTGCCCTGCAAGTGTGACAGTGCCCTCCGTCACCGCGCGGCCCCACTCTCCGGTGACCCCGACGCCACGCGGCTACCGCGCAGGCGGGAGGATGGAGCTCATGCAGCTTCGCACGGACCTCCGCAACGTCGCCATCATCGCCCACGTCGACCACGGCAAGACCACCCTGGTCGACGCCATGCTGCGGCAGGCCGGCGCCTACGGCGCCCGGGGCGAGGTGACCGAGCGGGTGATGGACTCGATGGACCTGGAACGGGAAAAGGGCATCACCATCCTGGCCAAGAACACCGGCGTGCGCTACCTGCCCGCCGACGGCTCGGACCCGGTCACCATCAACATCATCGACACCCCCGGGCACGCCGACTTCGGCGGCGAGGTCGAGCGTGGCCTGACCATGGTCGACGGGGTGGTGCTCCTGGTCGACGCCAGCGAAGGGCCGCTGCCGCAGACCCGGTTCGTGCTCCGCAAGGCCCTCAAGGCCCGGATGCCGATCATCCTCGTGATCAACAAGGTGGACCGCCCGGACGCCCGGATCAAAGAGGTCGTCGACGACACCTACGAACTCTTCCTCGACCTGGACGCCGACGAGGAGCAGATCGACTTCCCGATCGTCTACGCCTGCGCCCGCGACGGCATCGCCTCGCTGACCCAGCCCGCCGACGGTTCGGTGCCGGACGACAGCCACAGCCTGGAGCCGCTGTTCCGCACGCTGCTGGACACCATCCCACCGCCCGCCTACGACGAGAGCGCCCCGCTGCAGGCGCACGTCACCAACCTGGACGCCTCCCCGTTCCTCGGCCGCCTCGCGCTGTGCCGGGTGCGGCAGGGCACCATCGCCAAGGGCCAGTCGGTGGCCTGGTGCCGCACCGACGGCAGCACCCAGCGGGTCCGCATCTCCGAGCTGCTGATGACCGAGGGGCTGGAGCGCAAGCCCGCGGACAGTGCCGGCCCCGGCGACATCATCGCGGTCGCCGGCATCCCCGAGATCATGATCGGCGAGACCCTCGCCGACGCCGAGAACCCGGTCCCGCTGCCGCTGATCACCGTCGACGAGCCGGCGATCTCGATGACCATCGGCACCAACAACTCGCCCCTGGTCGGCCGGGTCAAGGGCGCCAAGGTGACCGCCCGGATGGTCAAGGACCGCCTGGACAAGGAACTCGTCGGCAACGTGTCGCTGCGGGTGCTGCCCACCGAGCGACCGGACGCCTGGGAGGTGCAGGGCCGGGGCGAGCTGGCCCTGGCCATCCTGGTGGAGCAGATGCGCCGTGAGTCCTACGAGCTGACCGTGGGCAAGCCCCAGGTGGTCACCCGGGAGATCGACGGGCGCACCTGCGAACCGGTGGAACGGCTCACCATCGACGCGCCCGACGAGTACCTCGGCGCGATCACCCAGCTGCTGGCCACCCGCAAGGGTCGGATGGAGCAGCTGGTCAACCACGGCACCGGCTGGATCCGGATGGAGTGGCTGGTACCGGCGCGCGGTCTGATCGGCTTCCGTACCGAGTTCCTCACCGAGACCCGGGGCACCGGCATCCTGCACCACGTCTTCGAGTCGTACGAGCCGTGGTTCGGCGAGCTGCGGACCCGCAACAACGGCTCGCTGGTCGCCGACCGCTCCGGCGCCGCCACCGCGTTCGCCATGATGAACCTTCAGGAGCGCGGCACGCTCTTCGTCGAGCCCGGCACCGAGGTGTACGAGGGCATGATCGTCGGGGAGAACTCCCGCTCCGACGACATGGACGTCAACATCACCAAGGAGAAGAAGCTCACCAACATGCGCTCCTCCACCTCGGAGGAGACCGAGAAGCTGATCCCGCCGCGCAAGCTCTCGCTGGAACAGGCACTGGAGTTCTGCCGCGAGGACGAGTGCGTCGAGGTGACCCCGGCCGCCGTCCGCATCCGCAAGGTCGTACTCGACCAGACCCAGCGGGCCCGCACCGCCGCCCGCCGCAAGCACGCCGGCTGAGACGCGCGATGGCCGCAGGCCACCTCCACGCGCGGCTGGACCGGGAGCCCGGCACGATCTCGGTGTACGTGGGGCACCTCGGTGCCCCACCCACCTGGACCCGGCATGCCGAGGCCACCCACTACGCGGCGAGCACGATGAAACTCGCCGTGCTCGCCGCGCTGCACCGCGCTGCCGAGGCCGGTCACCTCGACCCGGACGCCCCGGTCGAGGTCGTCAACCGGTTCACCTCCGCCCGGCCGGACGCCCCGCCGTACTCCTGCCGTCGCGCATACGACAACGACGAGGCCGTGTGGGACCGGCTGGACGGGCGGGCGTCGCTGCGCTGGCTCGCCGAGCGGATGATCGTCCGCTCCAGCAACCTCGCCACCAACCTGGTCATCGAACACGTCGGGCTGCCCGCGGTGGCCGAGGTCTGGCGACTGGCCGGTGCCCGGCACAGCGTCACCGGGCGGGGCATCGAGGACTTCGCCGCCCGCGAGGCCCAGATCACCAACCTGGTCACCGCCGCCGACCTGGCCGCACTGCTCGGTGCCGTCGCCACCGGCGCCAACCGCCCCGGCCCGATCGCCTCACCCGCCGGCTGCGCCGCCATGCTGGACGTACTCTGCGCCCAGCAGATCCGCCAGGATGTCGCCGAAGGGCTGCCCGCCGGCATCCGGCTCGCCCACAAGAACGGGTGGGTACGCGGTGTACGGCACGGCGCGGCGGTGGTCTACCCCGACGACGCCGACGCCTACCTGCTCGTCGTCTGCACCACAGTCGAAGACGACCAGACCAACGCTCACGCCGACGCCGACGCCGACGCCAACCAGTTGGTGGCCGACATCTCCCGCGAGGTGTGGCAGGCCCGCCACCACCTCACCGCGCTCACTCCAGCAGGTTCGCCCGCAACGCCGCCACCATCTCCTCGGTGATCCCCAGGCCGTCACTCAGGTACGCCCCGAACGACCCGTGCGCCTGCCGCACCTGCTCGTACGCGGCGTCGAGGTATTCCGGGCGGACCTCCAGCACCGGCCGGACCGCCGTCTCGTCGAGCCCCGGGTGACGCTGCCGCATCGCGTCGACGAGCACCTCGCGCAGGCTCTCCGTCAACGGGTTGTGGGCCAGGTAGTCGGCTCGGATCGCGGCCTCGTCCACCCCGAGGGCGTGCAGCAGCACCACGGTCAGCCAACCGGTGCGGTCCTTGCCCGCCGAGCAGTGGTACACCAGCGGAAGGTTGCGTTCGTCGGCCACCAGCCGAACCGCCGCGGCGAAGCCCTCCCGGGCCGAGGCTCCGGTGACGAACCAGCGGTAGATCGCGGCCATCGCCGCCGGTGTCCCCTGCCGCGCCAGCTCCGCGTACTCGCTCAGGTCGTGGCCGAGCAGCACGGCCGAGACGTACGTGAAGACCGGATGCGCCGGGTCGTGCACCGGCAGGTGCACCACGGTCGGCTCGCCGGTCAGCCGGTCCGGTGGCGCCACCGACACCTCGGACTCGGCTCGGAGGTCCACCACGCAGGCCGGTCCGAGCTTCGCCAGCACCGGCAGGTCCTCGTCGGTCAGCCGCCCCAACGCCGGGGTACGGATCAGCCGTCCGGGTCGTACCCGCCGGCCTCCGGCACCGATCAGTCCACCGAGATCCCGTGCGTTGGGTGCACCGACGAGTGTCCAGCCCGATGCCGTCGCTCGCTCACCAATCATGTCGCCCCCTCGCGTACAGGGTGCCGTACCCGATGATCGTCGCGACAGGCACCCGTCACACGATCGCGGAGTGGCTACAGCCCGCTGGCACCGGTCCGTGGCGCGGCGGCACCGGGACGGTTGCCGTAAAAATCCAGACTGACGAATTGATGGGCGGGGTGGTTCGCCCTATGGTCCGAGCAACGGGGGTGCGACCGACCGGGGTGATCGTGCAGCCGGGCACCGAGGCGGTGATCCGAGTCGCCGTCGCCGCCCGGTGGCGTTCCCCGACGCGGTCCGGCCGGTGGACGCCCCGGCGCTCGGCTCACCCGCCGACGTCGGGGCGCGGGTCGCCAGCCTGGCCGCCGCTCGGCAGTCCGGTGACGCGGCCCTCAGACGCCACCCTGCCCGGTGCGGCTCGAAGCCGGCTCAGCGGCGGGACGCGGCCAACTCGCGTCGCCGGTCCCGCGAGGACTTGACCAGGCTCGCCGCCGTGGCCACCGCCAGGGTGCCCAGGATGATCAGCAGGGACAGCCAGATCGGGATGTGTGGTGCCCAGCCGACGTGTTCACCACCGTTGATGAACGGCAGATTGTTCTCCGCCAGCGCCTCCAGGATCAGCTTGACCCCGATGAATCCGAGCACCACCGCGAGTCCGTGGCTCAGATAGATCAACCGGTCGAGCAGCCCACCGAGCAGGAAGTAGAGCTGCCGCAGCCCCATCAGCGCGAACACGTTGGCGGTGAAGACGAGGTACGGCTCCTGGGTGATCCCGAAGATCGCCGGAATCGAGTCGAGCGCGAAGATCAGGTCGGTGGTGCCGATGGCGATCATGACGATGAGCATCGGCGTGAACATCCGCCGGCCGTTCTCCCGTACGGTCAGCCGGGCGCCGTGGTAGCCCCGAGAGATGGGCAGCGCCCGCCGGCTCCAGCGGATGAGGACGTTCTCGGTGAACTCCTCCTCGCTCGACTCGCCCTGCCGGGCCAGGTTGATCGCGGTGTAGATCAGGAACGCCCCGAAGACGTAGAAGACCCAGGTGAACTGCGAGATCAACGCCGCCCCCGCGGCGATGAAACCACCCCGCATGACGAGCGCGAGGACGATGCCGACGAGCAGCACCTTCTGCTGGTACTGCCGGGGAACCCCGAAGCGGGCCATGATGATCACAAATACGAAGAGGTTGTCCACCGAGAGGCTGTACTCGGTCAGCCAGCCGGTGTAGAACTGCCCCGCCACGCTCGCCCCGGCGGTGAGCCACAGTCCGCCACCGAACAGCAGGGCCAGTCCGACGTAGAAGGCGACCCAGAGGCTCGACTCCCGCACGCTCGGCTCGTGCGGTCGGCGCCCGATGATGAGCAGGTCCACCACGAGGACCGTGGTCAGGGCCGCGAGCGTCCCCGCCCACACCAGTCCGGACACGTTCACAGTCTCATTCCTCCGGTCGCCACTCAGCAACCGGGACACGGTACGCCCTGCCGGGTGCGGCGGCCGCCCCACCCCCTTTGGGCATCCTAGGAGGATGGGTTACCGGGGTGGGTGCCGGCATGGGCAGGAGACGGTGCACGGGAGATGCCGGCCAGCCGACATGGATCCGGCAGCGATGTGGCAGGCTGCCGGCATGGTCCTTGAGGTTGCGCTCATCGATGTCATCCCCGGCCACGAGGAGGCGTTCGCCGCCGCGTACGCCCAGGGGCGCCCGTTGCTTGCCGACACGCCCGGCTGCCGCTCGGTACGCATGACCCGGGGCCTGGAGTCACCCTCCCGTTTCGTGCTGCTGGTCGAGTGGGACATGGTCGAGGCGCACGAGCAGAACTTCCGGGCGACGGAGCGTTTCGTCGGTTGGCGGGAGTTGATCGGTCCGCACTTCGCCGCGCCGCCGCGTGTCGAACACTTCGTCGACGTACCCGCCTGACCGACACCGGATCGTCACCACGCACCGAACCGAGAAAGTGTCACACCGTCCATCTATCGTGCGTCTCGCGTCGGCACCGGCCCCGACGGCTTCGGGGGCGCCGGGTCCGGTCCCGACGCCACGACCGTGCGTGCACCTGCCGCCCCTTTGATGGGTGGCAGGTTGCAGTTCGTCATCCGTCGAGTCGGCGGGACAGCAGCCGCACCGTCTCCTCCTCCGGCAACGCCGTCTCCAACAGGCAGTCGGTCATCCGTTCGTACCGGTCGACGTCGATCGCGGTGGTCAGCCGCACATCGGTGGTCAACGCCTCCAGCATGACCGTGCGCGGGTCCGCCGGGTCCGGGAAGGAATAGCAGGAAAACGGGGTCAGCGGCAACGGGCGCCGGCCCGCACCGACCTGCAGCAGCCGGATCGTCACATGGGGCAGGGCGGCCAGTTCGAGCAGGTGTCCCACCTGGTCGCGCCATACCTCCACCGGGTCGTCGCCCGGCTCGCAGGCCACCTCGGTGACCAGCGCCGTGTAGCGGGGCGGTTCGGCGCGGCGCAGCACTGCCTGCCGGGCGGCCCGGGCCCGCAGGTCGGCCTCCACGTCCACCGTCGGGTCGATGAGCTGACCGGCGACGATGCGCAGCCGGGCGTACGCCGGCGTCTGCAGCAGCCCGGGCACGATCACCGGCTGGTACTCCACGATGCCCGCCGCCCCGGCCTCGAGCTCGGCGTACGTGCGCTGCCGCTCACTCATCTCGCCCAGGGACTTCCACCAGCCCCGACTGGTCGCCGCGTCCCGGGCGATCACGATCAGGGCGTCGCGCTGCAACGACGGCACCTCATAGACGTCGAGCAGGTCGAGCACGTCGGCCAGGTCGGGCCGGCTCTGCCCCAGCTCGATGCGGGACAGCTTGGAGGTGGACGCCCAACCGAGTCGCTCACACACCTGTTCCAGCGTCAGCGCCTCCCGTCGGCGTAGCTGACGCAACTCGGCGCCCAGTCGCGCACGTCGAATGACCGGACTTGTTGGCAACGGCATCCCTGCCTCCCCACCGAGGGAGAGTACGCAGGGCGATCACTTAGCGCAATAGGACGCTCGCATTCCGCTATTGCCCCACCGTAGGATGTGGATTGCCCGGCTGGCGCACCTACCGCACGCCGGCGGCGTCCATCCCCCGCAACTCCTTCTTGAGGTCGGCGACCTCGTCGCGAATCCGGGCGGCCAACTCGAACTGCAAGTCCCGCGCGGCGGCCAGCATCTGGTCGTTGAGCTCCTGGATGAGCTGCGCCAACTCGGCCCGCGCCATGCCCTCGCGGGCCGGGGTGGCCGCGCCGCCCCGAGCCCGGCTGCGGGTCTCCTTGACCGGTGCCTTGCCGCGCGACAGCTGCCGCACCGCACCGCCGACCCGGGTCGCCTCGGTGTCCTCCGCCTCACGGTAGATGTCGTCGAGAATGTCGTGGATCTTCTTGCGCAGCGGCTCCGGGCTGATGCCGTGCGCCTCGTTGTGGGCGATCTGCTTGGCCCGCCGCCGGTTCGTCTCCTCGATCGCGTCCGCCATCGACGGAGTGATCTTGTCGGCGTACATGTGCACCTGGCCGGAGACGTTACGGGCCGCCCGGCCGATGGTCTGGATCAACGACCGGCCGCTGCGCAGGAAGCCTTCCTTGTCCGCGTCGAGGATCGCCACCAGCGACACCTCGGGCAGGTCGAGGCCCTCGCGCAGCAGGTTGATGCCGACCAGCACGTCGTAGTCGCCCCGACGCAACTCGCGCAGCAGCTCGACCCGGCGCAGCGTGTCGACCTCGGAGTGCAGGTAACGCACCCGGATGCCGTTCTCCAGCAGATAGTCGGACAGATCCTCGGCCATCTTCTTGGTCAGCGTGGTGACCAGTACCCGTTCGTCGCGCTCGGTCCGCAGCTTGATCTCGTGCATCAGGTCGTCGATCTGGCCCTTCGTGGGCTTGACGACCACCTCCGGGTCGACCAGACCCGTTGGGCGGATCACCTGCTCCACGAACTCGCCCTGGGCGTGTTCCAGCTCCCATGGGCCGGGGGTCGCCGACAGGAAGACCATCTGGCCGACCCGCTCCAGGAACTCGTCGAACCGCAGCGGCCGGTTGTCGGCGGCGCTGGGCAGTCGGAACCCGTGATCGATCAGCATCCGCTTGCGCGAGGCGTCCCCTTCGTACATGCCGCCGATCTGCGGGATCGTCACGTGCGACTCGTCGACCACTGTGAGGAAGTCGTCGGGGAAGTAGTCCAGCAGGCAGTGCGGCGGGCTGCCGGGCAGCCGGCCGTCGATGTGCATCGAGTAGTTCTCGATGCCCGAGCAGAAGCCCACCTGCCGCATCATCTCGATGTCGTAGGTGGTGCGCATCCGTAGCCGCTGCGCCTCCAGCAGCTTGCCCTGCCGTTCCAGCTCGGCCAGCCGCTCGCCCAGCTCCGCCTCGATGTCGCGGACCGCCCGTTCCATCCGCTCCGGGCCGGCCGCGTAGTGCGTGGCCGGGAAGATCAGCAGATGGTCCACCTCACGCACCACGTCACCGGTCAACGGGTTGAGGTAGTAGAGCTTCTCCACCTCGTCACCGAAGAGCTCGATGCGCACGGCGAGTTCCTCGTACGCCGGAATGATCTCCAGGGTGTCGCCGCGGACCCGGAAGGTGCCGCGCTGGAAGGCCATGTCGTTGCGGGTGTACTGGATGTCGACCAGGCGGCGCAACAGTTGGTCCCGGTCGAGTTCCTGGCCCACGGCGACCCGCACCGCGCGGTCGAGGTATTCCTCCGGGGTGCCCAACCCGTAGATCGCCGAGACGGTCGCGACCACCACCACGTCGCGCCGGGTGAGCAGCGACATCGTCGCCGAGTGCCGCAGCCGCTCGACCTCCTCGTTGATCGAGGAGTCCTTCTCGATGTAGGTGTCGGTCTGCGGGATGTACGCCTCGGGCTGGTAGTAGTCGTAGTAGGAGACGAAGTACTCCACCGCGTTGTCCGGCAGCAGCTCGCTGAACTCCTTCGCCAGCTGGGCGCAGAGCGTCTTGTTGGGTGCCAGCACCAGCGTGGGGCGTTGCAGCCGCTCGATCAGCCAGGCGGTCGTGGCGCTCTTGCCGGTGCCGGTCGCGCCGAGCAGCACCGTGTGCCGGTCGCCGCGACGCACCCGCCGCTCCAGGTCGTCGATCGCCGCCGGCTGGTCACCGGCCGGCTGGAAATCACTGATGACCTGGAAACGGCCGTCGAGTCGGGGTATGTCGAGCGCCATGACGTCAACGGTACGCCGGGGCTACGACAGCCAACCCCCTTCCGGCCCCCGGCGACCCGACGGACCGCCAGGTCGACACCGGTGGGGCGCTGTTCGGCTCGCCGCGGCCGGCGGGCCGCGTCGACGGACCCGCCCCACCTCTCGGACGACTACGTGCGGCACGTGATCGGCTTCGATATTCGCATTGTGTGGTTCTTCTCACCCGGCTACGCTTTTCCTGTAGGCCGCTCGCGGCGGCCGACCGGGCCGGCGGCGGGCCGCACAGGCTACGCCGCCCCCGGCACTGAGGGTCGCAGCACCCGGCATGCCTGGCGTGCGCACCGGACGTGGTCGCGCGGATCGCGCTGACCGGCCGCCGCGAGCGCCCCTGCTCGTCACCCCGGCAGGCCCCGGGCCGTTCATCCTCCCGTGGAGAACAGCTCACAACCGCCGTCCGACCGCCGCCGCCGCGCGGCCAACCGCCGCCACCGCGCCGGCATCGTGCCACCCGCGGTCCTCCACCTGGTCAGCACCGAGACGGCCAGCCGGACACCGCAGTCACGGCCGGGCATCCGCCGGGCAGTGGTCTCCGGCGGGCTGCTCGACCTGGCCGCCGGCAACCGCGCCGACGAGGAGGACCTGGCCGGGGCGGCCACCGGGGCCGACGGCCCGCGGCGCGCGGCCGCCCGCCGACGTCGTCTCGCCCTCGCCGGACTGACCCTCACCGCGGTGCTCTCCGCCGTGATGCTGGTGGCCACGTTGGTCAACTGGGCGCCGGACGGACCGCCGCCACGGGACCTGACCACGGCCGAACGGGACCGCCTGGCCGTCATGCGGGTGACCAACTATCGCGAGCTGCGCGCCGGGTTGCACGTCACCGCCGGCACTGGTGCCGCCCGCACCGACCTGCTCGGCTGGGTCGACTGGTCCCGGGGGCTGGCCTATCTCGACGTGGGTGGCCCCGGCGCGGGCCCGGCGCGCGGTCTGGCCCAGGCCACGCCCACCGTGCTGGTGATCAGACCCGACCCGACGGCGGTACCGACGCCGGCCATGCCGCCGCTGGTGCCACCGGCCGACGGTTGGCGGCTGCCTGCGGACCGGGGGCTCGATCCGCTACTCAGGATGATCTTCTCGCTGGCCGCCGACCGCCCCGAACCGATGGGCCGCGGGGTCGGCCGCTGGGTTGGCCGGGAACACCTCAACGGTGAGCCGGTCGACGTGCTGGAGGTGTCGACGCCGGGCTCCGGTGCGTCGCCGAGCCGCGAACCCGCTGCCCCGGCCGACGCCGACGCCCCGGTCCGCTACTGGCTGGACCGGGCCGGCCGGCTGCACCGGGTTCAGGCCGACCTCGCCGGAATCGGACCCGTCACGGTGGCCCTGAACCGGGCGGACCGACCGACGTTGCGACCGGTCGAGGCGCTCGGCGGCCGACCCGGCCTGCCCCGCGCCCTGACCGCCACCGAGCGGGACCGCTGGCGCCGGCTGCCGGCCCGCCTGCGAACCGCCGGCGGAGCAACGGCCACCCTGACCATGCCCGTCTCCACCGCCACCAACCTGCGTGGCAGCGGTTGGCTGAGCTGGAAGTCGGGCAGCGCCTACCTCGGCGTCACCGACCTCGACGCGGACGGTCGACGCACCCTGGTCCGCCACCACGGCCGCAAGATCACCCGGATCGACGCCACCGGCGAGTCGGCGCGTCCGCCGCTGCCGCCACCGGCCGCCGGCTGGCGGGCGGGGCCGCATCGCACGCAGGCTCTCGACCCGCTGGTGGCTGCCGCGCTCCAGGCCGCACAGCGCACCGGCGTCCCGGGCAGCGCGCAACGGCTACGCGGCGACAGCCTCGCCGGTACCACGGTCGACGTGGTGCAGGTCGACACGGCCCGCGGGCCGCTGCGCTACTGGGTCGATCGGTCCGGGATGCTGCGCCGGCTGGAACTGCCGACGCGGGCGGGCGCCTGGGCACAGCTCGACCTGGCCCCGGGCCGGGTACCACGGCTGACGCCGCCGCGGCAGCGCTGACCGGGCTACCGGGTGCCGTCCCATGTGCCCCACTCCGATGAACCGTCAGGGACGCCAACCGGTGCGGGCGGCCCACTCCTCCGCCCGGAGGTGCTCCTCGTCGAACCAGGGGTCCTTTGCCGTGGCGTACGCGCCGCTGTCCGGCGCGGACGCGGCCAGTTCCCGCTTGAGCACCAGGTACGCGGCCCGCTGGTCGGGATCGGCCCGTAGGTGATCGCGCATCAGCAGGGCGTACCGCCAGCCCGGCGTACCGGTCACCCGCACGTGCAGGTGGACCGGGCGGGCCGGGTCCGCGCTGCCGTGCAGCCGCTTCGCCCACTGGCCGCTGCCGGCAGGTCGGGGAGTGTCCCACCACTCGCCCGGCAACCGCGGGAAACCGGCGTCGGCGAGCCGCTCGGCCAACACACCGTCGGCCTCGGCGAGGGACGGCACGCTGAGCTGAATGTCGATCACGTCCTTGGCGGCCAGGCCGGCGACGGCGGTCGAACCGATGTGATCGATCCGCAGGTCGGCCGGGGCGATGGCATGCCGGATCCGGTCCGCCAGCCGGGCGTACTGTCTCGGCCAGGTCGGGTCGGGATCGGCCAGCCTGACCTGGTGAAGTCGTACCGCCCGCCGATGTCGGACGTTGGTCTCGAAGGGCACCAGCCGATCGCGCCAGAGCGCGTCGACCGACTCGTGCAGTTCGTCGAGGGTGCCCTCGTTGGTCAGCAGCACGTCCGCCACCGCCGCGCGACGGGCGTCGTCGGCCTGGGCGGCGATCCGACGCTGCGCCTCTGCCCGGCTCATCCCCCGGTCGCGCGCCAGCCGCGCCAGCCGGATGTGGACCCCGGTCTGCACCACGACCACCAGGTGGTACGCGGGCGCCAGTCCCACCTCGGCCAGCAACGGGACATCGTTGACCACCACGGCGTCCGGCGAGGCGGCGGCGGTCAGTTCGACGGTACGGGCCCGGACCCGGCCATGAATGATCGCCTCCAGCCTGCGCCGGGCCGGTTCGTCGGCGAAGACCAGGTCACCCAGGGCAGCCCGGTCCAGCGCCCCGTCGGCGTCCAGCACCCGGTCGGAGAAGGTGGCGACCACCTCGGCGAGCCCCTCGGTGCCGGGTGCGACGACCTCTCGGGCGAGCTGGTCGGCGTCGATGAGCACGGCGCCGCGCTCGACCAGTCGTGTCGCCACCGCGCTCTTGCCCGAACCGATTCCGCCGGTCAACCCCACTCTCAGCACGGCACCCAGTCAACCCGATCACCCCGCCCCCGCCAACCC
>NZ_JAGPXQ010000019.1:0-117171 GCF_018070435.1 Micromonospora sp. C51
GGATGGCGGCGCCGTTGCCGGAGCCTGCGGCGTCGAGGCACATGTCGCCGTAGACGCGTAGCTGCTTGTTTGAGGTGTTGTAGGTCCAGGCCTGGTTGGTCTGCTTGTTGCAGTCGTAGAGCTGGACCCGGGTGCCGTTGTCACGGGACGCATTGGGTACGTCGATGCAGCGGCCGGACTGGCTGCCGACGATCTCGCTGGCGGAGCCGGAGGGCGGCGGCGTCGTGGGGGTGGGGGTGGGAGTGGGACCCGGCGTGGTGGGAGTGGGAGTGGGGCCGGGATCGGCGCTGTTCAACGCGTCCAGGGTGGCCGTGTACGCCTGCTTCTTGTTGCCGTTGTTGTCGAACAGCAGCGGGGTGCCGTACGAGCGCCACGAGTCGCTGTCCCGGATGCCCCAGACGGTGATGCCGTTGCAGCGGGGCACCGCGAGGCAGTCGTTGACCACGTTGCGGTAGGTGTTGGCCTGCGTGGTGCCGGAGCCTTCGATGTCCAGCTCGGTGATCTGCACGTCCACGCCGAGGGCGGCGAAGCTGGACAGCGTGGTGCGGTAGTTGCTGTTGTACGCCGACTGGGCGTTGAAGTGCGACTGGAACCCGACGCAGTCGATCGGCACGCCACGCTGCTTGAAGTCCTGCACCATCCGGTACACGGCCTGGGTCTTGGCCCAGGTCCAGTTGTCGGTGTTGTAGTCGTTGTAGCAGAGCTTGGCCTCCGGGTCGGCGGCCCGGGCGGCCCGGAACGCGGCCTCGATCCAGTCGTTGCCGGTGCGCTGCAGGTTCGAGTCCCGCCGCGCGCCGCTGTTGCCGTCCTCGAACGCCTCGTTCACCACGTCCCACGAGTCGATCTTGCCGCGATAGTAGGACGCGACCCGGGTGACGTGGTTGAGCATCGCGTTACGCAACGCGGTGCCCGACATGTTCTGCATCCAGCCAGGCTGCTGCGAGTGCCAGGCCAGGGTGTGACCCCGGACCTTCCAGCCCCGGGACAGGGCGTGGTTGACGATCCGGTCCGCATTGCCGAACGTGAAGTTGTTCTGCTGCGGCTCGGTCGCGTCGATCTTCATTTCGTTCTCGGGCGTGACGCTGTTGAACTCGCGATTCAAGATCGTCGTGTACGCGCCGTCGCTGAGCTTGTTCGCCGCTACCGCGGCGCCGAAGTACCGGCCGGACTGGCCCGCAGCCGCAGCCAGGGTGGTCTCGGCGGCGTGCGCGAGACTGGGCAGCAACGATACGACGAGGGCCGCAACTATCGCGGCACTTCCGGAGACAGAGAGCGTTCGAAGTCGACGCCCGGAGGGACGGATCCGGGAGATCATGCTGATCCTCCAGTGATGGAATACGAAACTCGGTCGCTGTGTGGTGGCCGACGCCGCTCGGATAGCGGGCGACCACGATGCTGAGCCGCCGGCCGGGGCCGGGACTCGCATCCGACGACCGCCCGGAGGCGAGTCGGCTCTGGTCACCTGACCAGTGAGTGGTGGGTTGCGATGAGTTGGCCAGGTCGGCCGCCGGGGTGGTGGCGGGCGTCGGGGCTAAGGTGGTGATTGTGGTGACCTGGCAGGTGGTGGGGGCCTGGTGTGCTAGGGCGGTGCCTCCAAGGGGGCTGGGCGGCATGTTAGCGATCACATCGATCGATGGCTCTCAGGCTGGCAGATAAATCCATGGTTTTCAACCGGTAGTTTCGGTCGTCGACCGGTAGTTTTTCGGCCGATGATCGGTGCCGAGGGTCTCGGTGCGACCGGCGGCGCCGCATGTTGGTCCGGCTGAGGCCCAGCTTGCAGGCGCGATGAAGGAGACGGCACCGAGACGGTGCCGCCAGCCACGACGCTTCGAAGGGCTGACGGCCACCGCTGGCTCAGGTGCCTTCCGGTCGGGTTCTAGGACTTCCGATGCGACCGGCGGTGGGCGAGGCGGAGCAGGTCGTCGACGCTCCATTGATCATCGGCATGGTGGCCGTACTTGTGAGCGAGAAGGCGGCCATCGGTGTCGATGAGAAAGTCGGCGGGCAGGCCGAGGGCGCTTTCCCCGCGCCCCGGGGTTGCGGCTCTGCCGGTGGCCACCCCGCGTAGGCCCGCGATCCAGGTTCGTGGGTGCAGCACGGCCCAGGGGGAGGTGTCGACGCCGAAGCGGACGTAGAGGCGACGATTCGGATCGGCGACGGTGGCGAACGGCAGGTCGCCCTGGTACGGCTGCATGGCGGCGGTGGTGGAGTGGAAGACGGCGACCTCGCGTATCCCGGCGGCGACGATTTCGTCGTGTCGTCGGGTGATGGAACGCAGGTGCAGGTTGCAGATGGGGCAGCCGGCGAAGCGGCGGAACTGCAGGTGGACCAGGCGGTCTGGGTCGGGAATCTGGAGCGGTTGCCCGGTTATGGTGGTGAGGTCGAGTCGGGTGAGGAACTGTCCGTTGTGGAATTTTCCCATGACGACGGTGTCGTCTCCTTCGTCGCTTACGCGGGTTGAGCGAGGCGGGGCCAGGGGTAACCGGCGGCCTCGGCTTCGCTGAGGGATGCGCGGACGGCGTCCCGCCAGTCCTCGCGCGGGGTGTAGCCGAGTGTGCGAGCGGCGTGGTCGGAGGGGCAGTCCCAGTCCTCCGAAACGTGCACGAGAGAACGGGTCAGGAAGGGTTCGGAGCCGGGCAGGACGGGGTGCAACTTCTCCATCAGCCAGGCGAAGGCGTAACCGGCGGTGTACGGGACGCTGAACCAGGGGCGCGGGGAGTCGGTCTCGTCGGCGATGAACTCGATGACTTCGCGGGCGGTGGGCGAGGTCGGGCCGCAGATGTTGAACGATTCATAGTCGTCGAGCCCGTCGACGGTCGCGGCCAGCGCGAACGCCTCCCCCAGGTCGTTGCCGCCC
This sequence comes from Micromonospora sp. C51, assembly GCF_018070435.1. NCBI lineage: Bacteria > Bacillati > Actinomycetota > Actinomycetes > Micromonosporales > Micromonosporaceae > Micromonospora > Micromonospora sp. C51. The sequence goes on from NZ_JAGPXQ010000019.1 coordinate 2,858, forward strand.
ACGAGTGCGAGTCGGGCGCGTCCCCCGGCGAGCCAGGGCACGAGGCGGGTGCGTAGCCGGGGTACGAGAGCCGGCACCATACCGAGGGCGTTGCCGGCACCGACGAAGTGCCCGAGGCGCATCGTGACCATTTGGGTGCCGCGATCGCTGCGACGACGCATGTAGTCGTCGAGGTCGATGAGCCGGTCGAGGTGGGGCCAGAAGCCGGTGCGGCGGGTCGGGGCGAAATCGTCGATCGGGCCGCCGTCGGCGGGGCGCGCGGCCATCGCGATCGTGCTGGTCTGGACGAAGCGGCGGACGCCCCGGTCGATCGCCTGGTCGATGAGGTCCCGATTGGGCTCGAAGAACTGGCGGCGCTCCAACTCGGCGTGACCCCAGAAGGCGCCCCAGGTGCCGGCGTGGCAGACGACGTCCACGGCGTCGACGACCGCCTTGCGGTATTCGGGGTCGCGCAGGTCGCCGACCCGGGTTTCGCCGGAGAAGGTTGCGGGAAGCCGGTCGGGCTCGCGGCAGGCGGCGATGAGGGCGACATCGGGTCGCGTGGCCAGCGCGTCGAGGATGTTGCGGCCGAGGAATCCGGTGGCACCGGTGACCAGGACTCTCGTGCTGCGCGGTTGTTGGCTCATGCCGTCGCCTCGGTCGGGCGGCCGGCGGACATCGGTCGGATCGGCAGGGCGATGTCCATTCGGACCGGTGCCAGGGCGCTTCGGCCCGTTGACCTTGACGAGGACCGGGCCGGTGCCAGGACGCCGGTCGGGTCGGGCTTTGGGACAGTCACGGTTGCTCCTTGCGGTAGCCGAGGGGATTACAGGGTTTCGATCCAGGCGGTAAGCCTGGAGGTCTCCCGGTTGACGTAGTCGGGGTCGCCGAGGCTGTGGGCGATCAGCGACACGCCCTGCAGTGCGGACAGCAGGTGCAGGGCCAGGTCGGCCGCGTCGGCGTCCCGACCGAGCTCGCGGAACTGCTCTTCCAGCCAGCCCAGCAACTCGCTGAAGATGGCGCCGGTCTGCTCGGCCAGGGGGCCGCCGACCTTGTTCAGCTCGGCGCAGAGGGTGCCGACCGGGCAGCCGCTGCGGGCCAGCGCCGCGCGGTTGTCGACCGTCATCTGCACGAACGCCACCAGTCGTGACCGCGCGTCACCGCTCTGGGCCCACTGCCTACGCAGCGTGGCGTAATGCCCAGCGTGTTGGGCGACGAGAGCTTCGCCGATGGCGTCCTTGGTCTTGAAGTAGTAGTAGACGTTGCCCAGCGGCACCTCGGCCGCGCCGGCGATGTCCGCCAGCGTGGTGCGGGCGAATCCCTGCTCATGCACGAGCCGGACAGCGGCGTCGATCAGCCGGCTGCGTTTGTCGGGTTGGCGGTTCACCACCCTCTCCCTTCACTCAGTCAGTTAGCTAACTTACTGAGCAAAGGGGGAGACGGTCAAGCGTCTGTCGGGTCAGGACGGCGCGATCACCGTGCCGTCGTCGTCGCGTACGGCGATCGCCTCGACCGGGCATGACTCCGCAGCGTCGATCACCGCTTCGGTCGGCTCGACGGTGGTCGAGCACGGGGTGGCCAGTCCCGACTCCATCCGGAAGTGGGCCGGTGCCATGCCGACGCAGCTGCCCGAACCGATGCAGCGATCGGTGTCGACCTGGATCCGCCAGCCGGTGCTCACCAGGCCACCGGCATCCGGGCCAGACCTCGGACGATCATCCCGCTCTTCCAGGTCAGCTCCGACTCGGGCACGGCGAACCGCAACTCGGGCAACCGGGCGACCAGGGTGCCGATCCCGACCTGTAGCTCCATCCGGGCGAGCTGAGCGCCCAGGCAGTGGTGGACACCGTGCCCGAAGCCGATGTGCGGGTTGGTCGCGCGGCCGAGATCGAGTCGATCGGGCTCGGCGAACACGGTCTCGTCCCGGTTCGCCGAGGAGAGGGAGCCGATCACCGGATCCCCGGCCCGCACCAGCACCCCGCCGACCTCGACGTCCTCGGTGGCGTACCGGGCGAACGCGGACGCCACCCCGAGCGGGACGTACCGCATCAGCTCCTCGATCGCGGTCGGTACCCGGGCCGGCTCGGCCCGCAGCCAAGCCAGCTGCTCCGGGTGGGTGAGCAGGACGTACGCAAAGTTGGGCAGTTGCGTGACGGTGGTCTCGTGGCCGGCGGCGAGCAGCCCGGCGGCAAGCTGCACGACCTCCTGCTCGGTGAACCGGTCCTGGTGCTCGTCGCGCGCCCGCACCATCGCGCAGATCAGGTCGTCGGTGGGCTCCCGGCGACGTTGCTGGACGAGTTCGCCGATGTAGCCGTACAGGTTGTCGAGGTAGTCGTGAATCTGTTCGGGCGACAGCGAGGTGGTCGAGACGATCGCCTCCGACCAGACGTGGAACAGGTGCCGGTCGGCGAACGGCACCCCGAGCAGCTCGCAGATCACCTGGATCGGCAGCGGAGTGGCGAAGTGCTCGACCAGATCGGCCGGTGGCCCGGCCGTCACCATGGCATCGATCAGTTCGTCGGCGATCTGTCGGGTCCGGGGCCGGAGCTGCTCGACCCGACGCGCGGTGAAAGCCTTGGCGACCAGTCGCCGTAGCCGGGTGTGCTCCGGCGGATCCATGGACAGGATGCCGCCCTCGATCTGTCTCGGGGTGAGCCGCGGCTCGTCCCGGCCGACGCTGGCCGCCCGACTGAACCTTGCGTCACCGAGGACCATCCGCACGTCGGCGTACCGGGTGGCGAGCCAGGCCGCCTCGCCGAACGGCAGGCGCACCCGGGTGAGCGGCTCGACCCGCCGCAACTCGGCGTAGAGGGGGTCGAGGTTGAGTCGGTCGGGAGCGCTGAACGGGTACGGCCGGGCGGTGACCCCGGTTACGTCTGGCATTGGTCAACCCCCGAAGCAGCCCGAACCACCCGCAAACCAGGCGGATGATCGACTAATTGTGACGTGTCGATGGCTGATAGTAGTGGAGTGTGTGGATCCGTACCAGTGCGCGGCCTCGGAAGGTCAGTCGACCGGCGCCGTCCACCCAGCCTCGCCGGCCTGCCGGGTGCCCACTAGCCTGCCTGTGCATGGAGGCCGACGAGCGCCTTGAACTGGCCGTCGATCCGGCCCGGCCGACCGGGCGCACGCTGCTGGCCGGCGGCGTCGAGCAGTCGTACGTGGATGTCGTCGATCCCACGTACCTGCACTTCGAGTACGTCCGCCGGATGGCCGCCGTGATCGATCTCGCCGCGCCGGCCGGTGATCCACTGGACGTGCTGCATCTCGGCGGCGGTGCGCTGACGCTGCCGCGCTATGTCGCCGCAACTCGGCCCGGCTCGGCGCAACTGGTGGTGGAGCGGGACCCTGCGGTGGTCGAGCTGGTGGCACGCGCCCTGCCGCCGCGACCGGTCGGTGTCGAGCTCCACGTCGCAGACGCCCAGGAGGCGGTTGCCGCTGCGCCCGCCGGGGCGTACGACCTGGTGCTCGCCGACATCTACCGGGCGGCCCGGATGCCGCCGCACGTGGCCACCGTGGCCTTCGCCGCCCAGGTGGCCCGGGTGCTGCGGCCGGACGGCATCTACCTGCTCAATGTCACCGACCTGCCGCCTCTGGTCTTCACCCGGGTACAGGCGGCCACCCTGCGGTCGGTCTTCGCCGACGTCTGCGTGGTCGCCGACCGGCGGATGTTGCGCGGCCGGCGGTACGGCAACGTGGTGCTCGCCGCGGCGGCGCGCCCGCGCCGACTGCCCGTTGCGCGCCTGGTGGTACGGGCGCTGCGCGACCCGCTACCCGGCGGCGTGCTGCACGGGCCGGCCCTCGACACGTTCGTCGCCGGCGCCCGGCCGTATTCCGACACCGAGCCTTGATCCGCGATCTTGGTCCCGCCGTCGGCACCGGCCACTGCCGGCCGGTTTCACCCTCGCCTGGCGGGTATTCAGGCGCACCGTCGAGGCCGGCGGTGGACGTCGTCACGGAGTGAGGGAGCGCAGCGTCATGCCCGATTCTCAGCCCACTGTCGTCCTCGTGCACGGCGCGTTCGCCGAGTCGGCGAGTTGGAACGGCGTGATCGAGCGGCTCGGCGCTGGCTACGACGTGGTGGCCGCCGCCAACCCGCTGCGGGGTGTCGCGGGCGACGCCGCGTACGTGCGAGACGTGATACGGGGGATCGGCGGGCCCGTCATCCTCGTCGGCCACTCGTACGGCGGGATGGTGATCACGCAGGCTGCCGCTGACGAGGGATCGGTGCGCGCCCTCGTGTACGTCAACGCCTTCGCTCCGGAAACCGGTGAGTCGGCCCTGTCGCTGTCCGGCAAGTTCCCGGGCAGCACGCTCGCCGGCACGCTGGTGCAGTACCCGGTGTCGACCGGCGGTAACGAGGTGGCGATCGGCCAGGATGCCTACCACGCACAGTTCGCCGCGGATGTGCCGCCCGACCTTGCCGCGCTCATGGCCCGGACCCAGCGGCCGATCACCGAGCAGGCCCTGGGCGACGGGCTCTCCGGAGCCCCCGCCTGGCGATCGCTGCCCAGCTGGTTCATCTTCGGGGACGCCGACCGGAACATCCCGGTCGCCGCGCACCGATTCATGGCCGAGCGGGCCGAACCGCGGGGCCAGCGGGAGATCGTCGGCGGCTCGCACGCGATGGCGGTGTCCCAGCCGAGCGAGATCGCCGAGACGATAATCGAGGCGGTCCGCGGGTCGTGAGTGAGCCATGAACCGGTGGTCTCGGGCAGCTTCGCTCCGGTTACGTCCTGCACGGAGGTCACCGTAGCGACGGGCCGTTGCCCGATGCCTTATGCGCCAGATGTGCGGGGATTGTGCGGGCGCCGCCGTATGGTTCGGCGGTCCGGATTTCCTATCCGAGTGCCCGCCTGCGGCGCACCATCTGGAGGATCTGTCCCTCATGCCCAAATCCATCGCGGCTGCCGCGACGGCGTTGACCGTTCTCGCGACCGGCCTCGCCGTGGCCGGAGTCGTCGGGTCAGCCCGGCCGGCGAACGCGGCGCTCAGTGACGTCCCGGCGGACTGCAGTGCCTTCACTGCGGCGTACCGCTCCGACGGGCAGCGCCTCAGCTACGGCTATGTCGGGGGCGAGACCAGCACCAAGGCCTACACCGACGACGTTCTCGGCTGGGTGCCGTCGGCGCATCAGCAGCTCGGCGCCGCCGGTGACGACACCATCTTCCGCAGCAGCGAGTACGCCGTCCACCCGACCGACGGCTGGCTCTACCTGGTGCGACGCCAGGGCGAGCTGATCGACGGCGAGTGGCGGATCACGGCGAAGAGCGCCACCCGCTTCAAGAGCGGGTTCGCCGACACCCGCATCCTCGCGTCCGCGTCACCGTATCTCTACCGGGTGGCGGGCACGTCGCTCTACCGCTACACCGAGAGCTACGTGGACGATGAGTTCACCCTCTCGGCACCGGTGAAGCTCGCCAGCACCGGCTGGAACACCGTAAACACCCTGGTCTACGAGCGCAGCGGGGGCACGGGCAACGCTGCGGTGGACGTCCTGATCGGCACCAAGAACAACGGACAGCTGAAGGAGTGGCGTGTCAACCGGGCCACCCCGACGACGATCACCTCGAAGGTGCTCCGGTCGGTTGGTTGGGCGCCCTTCACCAGCCTCAGCACGGGCTACTGTGCGGAGCACCCCAACGGTCGGCCGCTGCTCGGGATCAAGGCCAACGGGTCGGTCTCTGTGCACTTCGACGCCAACAAGACCGACAGCGACGGCACGGACATCAAGGGCGGTCCGATCGGTTCGCTGGGCTGGACCGAGAAGGCTTACGGCCAGTGACGGGGTAGCACTTCCCGGAGTCCGTCCGAGGCGCGGCTGCGCTCGGGCGGACTCGTCCGGAGCCTGGTGCCGATGATCCTGGCTCGGGTGACTACCGGGCATGGCCGCGGGTACCCAGCGCCCATGGCGCGGTACACGAAGCCCGAGCTGCGCGAACAGCTCAAGGAAGAGATCAAGGCGTCCGACCGGGGCGGCAGACCGGGGCAGTGGTCGGCGCGCAAGTCACAGCTGCTCACCAAGGAGTACCAGAAGCGCGGCGGCGGCTATCAGGGCCCGAAGGACGAGCGGCAGAAGTCCCTGCAGCAGTGGGGCGACCAGAAGTGGCGGACCAGGCAGGGCGGCACGCGAGCGCGACACGACGGCGAAACCGACCGTTACCTGCCTGACCAGGCTTGGAACCAACTCTCCGCGGAGCAGCGACGCGCGACTGACGTGAAGAAGCGGAAGGCGTCGAAGTCCGGCAAGCAGTACGTCGCGAACACCGGCCCGGCCAAGCGCGCGCGCCGAAGCGCCGCGTCGTCCGTGTCGCTCACCGATCTGCCGGTCGCCGAGGCGACCCGACACGTTCGCGACCTCGACACCGGTCAGCTCAGGGCGGCGCTACGCGAAGAACGCGCAGGCAAGGGCCGCAAGACGCTCATCCAACGCCTACAGTCGGCCCTCGACCGGCGCTGACCGGTGCCAGCGGGCGGGCGGAGCGGTTCGGATCCGTACCGGGACGTCGCGGACGCCGGAGGCGGTACTGTCGATGTCGGCGGGCATTCGTCCGTGACCGGGACGCCGCAGTCAGGCTCGTAACGAACGTCGGACTTCACGACGTCGCCCCTCCGGTTCATCTCGCGCGGTAAACGCGCTCCGCTCCCCAAGAAGGATTTGCATGGCATCGAAGGACAAGCCCGGTTCGGCGCTGTTTCTCGCCGCACCCACCCTCGACGGATCCGACGATTCGGGCACCCGTGTCGACGGCAGTGAAGAAGCGATGCGGCGGCTCCGCCACCCGTTCGCCGTAGGCTCGCCCGCGGTACCGGGGCGTACGGAAACCTCGGGCGAGCGCCCGGAGTAGCGCCGCCGATGGCATAGCGGGCATCACCGCGGGTACGCGCGGGGTGTGGCTGTGATCAGCGACTACGCGCTGCTCGGCGACTGTCAGGGCAGCGCATTGGTCTCCTCGGACGGGTCCGTGGACTGGTGGTGTCCGTCCAGATTCGACGCGCCGAGTGTTTTCGCGCGTCTGCTCGGCGCTACCGGTGGCCACTGGTCGATCCGGCCGGTCGGACCGTACACGACCGTCCGGCAGTACCTGGACGGGACGATGGTGCTCCGTACGGAGTTCCACACCCAGGACGGTGTCCTGCGTCTGACGGATGCCCTCGGTCTCGGCTTCGGTGAACGGGGTCACGGGATCGGCTTCGCGTCGCCGCACGTCCTGCTGCGGCAACTCGAGACAGTCTCCGGCACGGTGGAGGCGGTGATCGAGGTCGCGGCCCGGCCGGAGTACGGGCTGACAAGTCCCTCGATCGCCGAGGTGCCGGCGGGGATCGAGATATCCGGGGGAGCCGACCGGCTGGTGCTGACCTGCGATCGTGATCTGGTCATCGACGGGCCAGTGGTGACCGGACGATTCACGCTGGCCGAGGGGGACAGCGCGCTGCTCGCGCTGCACCACCGCCGCGCCGCCGACCAGCAGATCGTGCCGCTGGACGGCCGTGTCGCCCTACGCGACACCATCGAGGCCTGGCAGTCGTGGGATCGCATCCACCAGGGCTATCAGGGTCCCTACCGCGAGCAGGTCCGGCGTAGCGCCCTGGTGTTGCAGGCGTTGACCTACCAGCCGACCGGTGCCGTGGTCGCCGCGGCCACCACCTCGCTGCCGGAGGAGGTCGGCGGCGCGTCGAACTGGGACTACCGGTTCGCCTGGCTACGCGACGGCAGCTTCACGCTCAAGGCGCTGTGGGTCGCCGCCTGTCCCGACGAGGCGCGCAGGTTCTTCGACTGGATGGCCGCGTCGATGGGGTCGGTCAGCGGGGACGACCACGTACCGATCATGTTCGGCGCGGCCGGCGAGCGTGATCTGACCGAGCACACTCTGGAACACCTGGCGGGCCACCGCGGCAGCCGGCCGGTGCGGATCGGCAACGACGCCTGGCAGCAGAAGCAGCTCGACGTCCTCGGCGAGGTGCTGGAATGTGCGTGGGTCCTGCGGGACCAGATCGCGGACCTGTCGCCCGCTGCCGCGGACCTGCTTCGATCACTCGCCGACCGGGCCGCCGACACCTGGCGCCAGCCGGATGCCGGCATCTGGGAAGGGCGCGAGGGCGAGCGGCACTACCTGACTTCGAAGCTGGCGTGCTGGGTGGCCCTGGACCGGGCCGTCAAGCTGGCGCGGGATCTCAACGCCGAGGCGGCGGTCCCCCGGTGGTCGAAGGCGAGGGAGGAGGTACGCGCGGCAATCCTCGACGAGGGTTGGCACGCGGCGAGCGGGGCGTTCACCGGCGCGTTCGGGTCCGACCACCTCGATGCCAGCGTGCTCGGCATGCCGATCCTAGGGTTCCTGCCCGGCGACGACGAGCGGGTCCTCGCCACGGTGCGGGCCATCGAACGCGACCTGACCCGGGACGGTCTTGTGCAGCGCTGGACGGGAGCGGGAGATGAGGGTGCCTTCATCGTCTGCTCGTACTGGTTGGTCGAGGCGTTGGCGCTGGCCGGACGGATCGACGCGGCCCGGCAGATCTTCGACAGCGTGACCGCCCGGGCGAACGATCTCGGCCTGCTGTCGGAGGAGATCGACGGCAGCGACGGTAGCCAGATCGGGAACTTCCCCCAGGCGTTGTCCCACATCGGTCTGATCAACGCCGCCTGGGTCATCGACCAGGTGGAGACCGGGATCGCACGGTAGGAACGCACCGCGGCCGGACGCCGGCACGGATCACCGTTCGCCGGCTGCCAACGCGGATCGGTTAGGGCCGGGGCAGGCGGGTAAGCCGCGACCGGCAGCGAGGAAGGGAGTTCTGATGACCGGACGGCTGGCGGGCAGGACCGCTTTGATCACCGGCTCGGACTCGGGAATCGGACAAGCCACCGCAATCGAGTTCGGCCGCGAGGGTGCCGACGTCGTGGTGCACTACCTGCACGATCATGCGGGCGCGAACCACACGAAGGCCGAGATCGAGAAGGCCGGTCGGCGGGCCGTCGTGGTCCAGGGCGACATCAGCGTCGAGCATCAGGTCGAGGCGATGTTCGACGAGGCCCTCGCGGAGTTCGACCGGCTGGACATCCTGATGAACGACGCGGGCGTGGACGCCTCCGGTATCCCGGTTGCCGACCTGGACACCGAGACCTGGGACCGGGCGATCCGGACCAACCTGTACGGGATGTTCTTCTGCTGTCGACGGTTCATTCGGCACCGTCGCGACCAGGGCGGACACGGCAAGATAATCAACATCACCTCGGTACACCAGGAGGTGGCCCGGGCCGGCGGCTCCGACTATGACGCTTCCAAGGGCGGCATGCTCGAGCTGGCCAAGAGCATCGCCCTGGAGGTCGCTCCGATGCACATGAACGTCAACAACATCGGGCCGGGCATGGTGCTCACCCCGTTCAACCAGCAAGCCATCGACGATCCGAAGTTCCTGGAGGAACAGGTGCAGTCGATCCCGTGGAAGCGGGCCGCGCAGCCGGAGGAGATCGCCAAGCTCGCCGTCTTTCTGGCCAGCGACGACGCCGACTACGTGACCGGGTCGACGTACTTCATGGACGGCGGCCTGATGCAGAACCAGGGGCAGGGCGCGTAGCCGTCACGGCCGGTTCACCCGGCGGCCGAGGAGCTGATGAGCCAGGGGCTGATGCAGGCTGTTGAGGTGAACGCTCAGGAGCCCGCCGACGAGGTCCGAATTCCCCGGGCCCAGATCGGTTCCAGTCCGCAACATCTGCTGACCACCCTGCTCGGCGAGTATCTCGACTCCTCGGATGCCGATCTGCCGTCGACGGCGGTCATCGCGATTCTGCGTGAGTTCGGGGTGAGCGAGTCCAGTGCCCGGGCGGCGCTGTCCCGGTTGGTCAAGCGTGGTCTCATCGCGACGCGGGGCAACGGGAGACCACCGGTCTATCACCTCACCTCGCAGGCGATCGCCAAGCATCGCTCACGGATGCAGCACTTCCTGAACTTCGGTGCCCAGCCGCCGCAGTGGACCGGCGAATGGGTTCTGGTCTCCTTCTCGATTCCAAGCTCCGGCCAGGCGGCTCGGCACGCGGTGCGCAGGTCGCTGAGCACACTACGGTTCGTGGGCCTGTACGACAGCGTGTGGATCCGGCCGGGACGCGAGGCCGCGCCGGCGCGGGAGGCGCTCGGTGAAGTGCTGCACTCCGTCGAGGGCGCCCGGTGGTCGATCATGCACGTACGCTTCGACGAGGAGTCAGGGCCCCACGGCCCGGCCTCCGCGTACGACCTGACCGCACTCGCCGCTGCCTACACGGCTTTCATCGAGCAGTACGCGGAGCTGCGAACAGCCGTCCGTGACGGTGAGGTGGACGCCGCCCGGGCGCTGGTCGCCCGAACTTCCGCCATGGACTCGTGGCGGAAGTTCCCGGACATCGATCCGGATCTGCCGCACCATCTGCTGCCCCGGTCCTGGCCTCGCCAGCAGGCCAGAGACACGTTTCTCGACATCCACTGCGCGCTCGGGGCGCTCGCCCAGGCGCGTCTGGTCCAGGTGGCGACGCCGTACTGGCCGGACGCCGCCTCGTGGATCACCCACTTCCAGGCCTCGCGTGACCCCACCCGGCCGGAGCCGACGCGCGGAAGTACGGCAACCCATCCCCCGCGGGCCGGTTGCGACCCGGGCCCGGGTGGCGGGGCCGTACATTGACACTTTTCGTTGCGGGAGTGATAGTAACTGCACACAGCTCCCATCGGATTGCCTGTGGGGACCGCGGCCGGGCGGTCCGCGCGCGCATCGACCTGACCCGTGGCCAGCGCTGGTCACCGGGGTCGGGATGCGAATGAACCACCGCCACCACCACCGCAGGGAGCGCCCGTCCCGACATCCGCTGGAGGGTGCATGAGCAGGAGATCGAAGATCTACGCCGGCCTGGTAGCCGCGATCGTCCCGGCCACCGCCGTGATCGTGGCGCTGGGCGCGTCACCGGCCGGTGCCGCGGTCGGCGGTTCCGGTCCCTATCCCGCCGATTACGAGACCTCGGCCAGCCTGGCCAACCACACCATCTTCCGGCCCCAGACACTGCCGGCCGAGCGCCTTCCCATCCTGGTCTGGGGCAACGGCGGTTGCTCCGCCAACGGCCTGTCGCAGGGCAACTTCCTCCGCGAGATCGCCTCCCACGGCTTCCTCGCCATCGCCAACGGCGCGCCGAACGGATCCGGCTCCACCACCTCCCAGATGCTCACCCAGTCCATCGACTGGGCCGTCGCGGAGAACTCCCGGCAGGGCAGCAAGTACTACGGCAAACTCGACACGTCCAAGGTCGCCGTGGCGGGCTTCTCCTGTGGAGGTCTGGAGGCGTACGCCGTCTCCAACGACCCCCGGGTCACCACGACCGGCATCTTCAGCAGCGGCTTGTTGAATGATGCCGACGACTACCAGCTCCGCAGACTGACCAAGCCGATCGCGTACTTCATCGGCGGGCCCAGCGACATCGCCTACCCGAACGCCATCGACGACTGGGGCAAGCTGCCGGCCGGGCTGCCCGCCTTCATGGGCAACCTGAACGTCGGGCACGGCGGCACCTACGACCAGCCCAACGGCGGCGAGTTCGGCCGGGTGGCGGTGCTCTACCTCAAATGGCGGCTGAAGGGCGACACCACCGCCGGCACCAACTTCGTCGGCACCGACTGCGGCCTGTGCCGCAGCCAGTGGAGCGTCCAGCAGAAGAACCTGACCCTCGACGGTGACCCGCCCCCCACCACTCCGCCGCCCACCACCCCACCGACCACCACCCCACCGACCACCCCGCCCGGCGGTACCCCCGCCTGTACCGCCGTCTACGCGGTGCAGGACCAGTGGAACGGTGGATTCGTCGCCAACGTCAACGTCACGGCTGGAAGCAGCGCACTCACCGGCTGGCGGGTCACCCTCAACCTGTCGAACGGAGCGTCGGTCAGCTCGATGTGGAACGGTGTGAACAGCGGTACCAGCGGCACCATCACCGTCACGAACCAGAGCTACAACGGACGACTGGCCGCCGGTCAGACCACCAGTTTCGGATTCCAGGGCACCGGTAGCGGCAGCGGAGCCACCGCCACCTGCACGGGAAGCTGAGCCCTTACAGACCAGCCACTGGGCGGGCGGTGCTCCGGCACCGACCCGCCCAGTTGCGTTGCGGCCCATCTCGACGCGCTCGCGGCCTGATCCGTCCGAGCCATGCCGGGCACCGCCCCGGTCCGGCGCAGCCTGTCAGAGACCGCGGGCCTGCCGGGCCAGTGACCTGCCGACGAGGGCGATCGAGACCAGGGCGGCTCCGGCGAGCAGCAGCAGGTACGGGAGCGCGGACGCGAAGCCGTACAGCAGCGCCTCACGTAGCGCGGTCACTCCGTACGTCACCGGGTTGATCGCGGCCAGCCAGCGTTGCGGCGTACCCATCGCATCGATCGGGTAGAACGACGGGCTGGCGAAGAGCAGCACCGGCGCAAGGACGTTGATCAGAACGGTGAACCGCTGAAAGTCCTGTACCAGGGTGGCCAGCAGCAGGTACAGCCCGTTGAAGGCGCACGCCGCGACCAGCGCGCCACACAGCAGCGCGAACCACCGGTCGGCCGCCCAGCGTCCCTGAAACAGCAGCGCGGTCACCGCGAGCGCGGAGAGCGTCTGGGCGAGCACCAGCGCCGATCCCGCCAGCAGCTTGCCGAGCACGTACTGGCCTCGGGTCAGCGGATAGGACCACAGCTCCAGTGACATGCCGCTCATCCGTTCCTGAAACAGCGCGGTCCCGGACGTGGTCGCGGCAGCGAGCAGGGACGAAAACATCAGCGCCGGTACGGCGAAGTCGGCGTACCCGATCTGCTGTCCCCGATAGGTGACCGTGCCGATCAGGTCGGTCAGGGAGGTGGCGAACAACGTGATGTAGACCGCTGTCGGCACGATCGCCAGCAGCAGGTTGGTGCGGTTGCGGGTGAGCAGCAGGAACTCGCGGCGCAGGGTCGCGGTCAGGCCGGTGCCGTGCCAGGCGGGTGCGGCCGGCCCAGTGGTCGTGGTCATCGGGTCGACACCTCCGCGCGGGTCAGAGCCAGGAACGCGTCCTCAAGCGAGGAACTGGTCAGCGAAACGCTCTCGATCGCCACCTGACGTTCGGTGAGCGCGGCGATCAGCGCGGGCAGCCGGCGGCGTAGGTCATCGCCGGTGAGCACGAACACTTCATTGCGGTACTCGGGGGCAAGCCCGGCGAGCCGGGCGCACTCGGCCACCGCCGCCCAGTCGTCCGGGGAGCCGGTACGCAGCTCGGCCGTGACCTGGCCCGCCTCGTCCTTGAGCTGCTCGGAACTGCCGTCGCGCAGGATCCTGCCGTGCTGCACGACCAGGATCCGCTCGCAGTTGCGCTCCAACTCGTCCATGTGGTGGCTGGTCCACACCAAGGTCAGGCCGTGCGTCCGGCGCAGTTCGTCGAGCAGGTCCCAGACCCGACGCCGGCCCTGCACATCGAGCCCGGCGGACGGTTCGTCCAGCAGCAGCAGCCGGGGTACCCGCAGCAGTGCGCGCACCACCTGGAGCCGGCGACGCTGACCACCGGAGAGCGTGAAGACCAGGTCGTCGCTCTTGCCGGCGAGATCGAACTCGTCGAGCAACGCGGCGGCGCGGGAGCGCACCCGGCGCCAGCTCAGCCCGCGGAACCCGGCGGCGATCCGCAGGTTGTCCCGCACGGTGAGCATCATGTCGAACGGGCCGCTCTGGTGGACCACGGCGAGGTCCCGCTGCGCCGCGCCGGCGGGGGCGGCACCGTGCACCAGTATCTGACCGGAGGTGGGCGGCGAGACACCGCAGACGAGCTTCAGCAGGGTGGTCTTCCCGGCGCCGTTCGGCCCGAGCAGCCCGATCGACTGCCCGGACGGCACGCTGAAGGTCATCCGGTCCACGGCCGGCGTCGACGCACCCGGGTAGGTCTTGGTCAGGGCAATCGCGGTCACTGCGTCCTCGGTCACCGCACCGTCCCCTCGCTGTGGCCGAGCGTCTCGGCGACGGCCCGGACCGCGTCGTCCGCGCCCACGTCGGACAGCGGGTGACCGGCACGCACATGCAGGTGGACCGCGTCCGGCGGCAGCACCGGCAGGCCACCGGGGTCGTACCCGGTCCGGCTGGCACCGGTGCGCCCGAACCGGACCCCGATCACCACGGTCAGCGGACCGGGAGGGGCGCTGCGGAGAGCGGTGAGCGGTCGCACGGCGGCAGCCGACACCCCGGCGATCGTGCCGGTGACCGAGCGCAACGCGGCGGCGAGTTCGGCCGGCGCGATCTGGCGCAGGCGTACGCCCGGCGGCGCGACCGCCGCCCGGTCGCCGACCACCCACACGGTCGCTTCGGCGGCGGCTGCCGACGCCGGTGCGGGCGGTGCCACCGGGTCGGGGACCCCGGTGACCCGGCCGAGCAACGCTGCCGCGGCGACCGGTGGGTCGAACAGTGGTTTGTTGTCACCGGCCGTGATCAGGTGGTCGTCGCGTAGCTCGATCACCCGGTGCACGATGACGCTGTCCTGATGCCGGTACGCGACCACGTCGCCGGGCCGGATCCGCGGCCAGGCGGCCGGTTCGACAGTCACGACCGAGCCCGGGTCGATGGCTGGCCACATGCTCGAACCGGTCACCGGGATGCGAGCCGTCCGGCCGGCGGAAAGAGCATGTGCGATCAGGTCGGCGAACCCGGCGACGGCCGTGGTCATCGGCCCGCCTCCGCAGGCCGGCTGGGATCGAGCATGCCCAGCTGGCCCAACTCGGTGACGAACTCCCGGACGTCCCGGTCGATCAGCCGCCGGTCGTGCTCGTCCTGCGCGTCGAACTCGGTGGCCAGGTCACGCACCACGTCGTCGATCTGAGCACCGTTGGCGAGCTTGCGCCAGATCCGCGCGGCGGTCGCGTTCAAGGTCTGGAACTCTCCGGTGCCGGGGTGGTAGATGCGCACCTCGTCGTCGTTGTCCACCCACACCACTTCTGGATTCACGCTGAGCACGACGACGCTCCCGTCTGCTTGGTGAGCACCGGGAGGGCCCGGCGGTGGACCACGTCGGTGGGGTCGGTGTCGGTGCGCCAGTCGTCGTACACCGGGTGCACCGTGCCGTCCCGGATCAGCCGGGGCACCGTCATGGTGGACTCGTTCTCCAGCAGGTCGTTGCCGGAGAAACCGTTGGAACGCCAGATGTTGGTGATCATCGAGTGGCGGAGGATCCGGCAGTGGTGCCGGCTGTTGCGGGTGATCGATCCGGATTCAGCCGCGTGGTACGCGCGGCAACCGCCGCCGCACGCGGCCCGGATGTAGCAGCGCCGGCAGTCGGCCAGGTTCTCGCCCTCGAACACGGTGTTGGTGCGCAGCTGGGCCAGCGCCGGGTTGGCGAACACGTCGGCCAGGCGCTGCGCGCGCACGTTGCCGGCCTTGTGCAGCGGGCCGGTGACCAGCTTGCACGGGTAGACATCGCCGAGCGAGTTGATGTAGATCTCGGTGCCGCCGAGCCCACAGTTGCCCCGGATCGAACACGGCTTCACCGCCTTGGGGCCCTCGGTGAGGATCTTCTGCGCCACCGGGTTGGTCCAGGTGAATCGCTGCACCTCGCGGTGGTGCTCCCAGGCGAAATGCACCCCGTCCTCGGCGCCGCGGCCGATGCCGGTGTGGTTCATCAGCCGCACATTGCCGAACTCGATGCCGTCCAGGAACGTCATGAGCTGGTCCAGGGCGTCGATGTTGTCCGGCGACACGACGTGGTTGATGTCGGGTCTGACGCCGGCTGCGTTGAGCAGCGCGAGCGCGTTGGCGGTGCGGGCGAAGGTGCCCTTGCCCCGGGTCCGCTCGTGGACCTCCGCCACACCGCCGTCCAGGCTCACGGTGATCTTGCGGAAGGTGTCGGCCATCCGTCGGGCGGTCGCCGCGTCCGGGATGCGGGTGCCGTTGGTGATGCAGTTGACCCGCAACCCTCGCGATCGGGCGTGGTCGGCCACGGTGAAGAAGTCCTGGCGCAGCATCGGCTCGCCGCCGGTCAGGATGAGCAGTTCCGCACCCATGTCGGCGATCTGGTCGACCAGATCGAGTGACTCGGCTGGCTCAAGTTCGCCGGGCAGCTTGCGAGTGGATGAGGCGTAGCAGTACGGGCACCGCAGGTTGCACCCGTCGGTGATCGCGTAATAGACCATCCGCAGCGCTGGCTCCGCCGACCGTACCCGGGGTTGCTGCCCGGGGAGATAAACAAGCCAGTTGAGGACCAGCGTCGCCAGTGCCCGTTCGGTCGCGGCCGGGTCGGCCGGGGGTGCTGAGCCGGACGCGAGCGCTCGGAGCACGTCCATTTCTCCGTCGCCGACGACCGCCCATGCGGCGATGCCGGGGTTCTCCACGAGATAGCGGTCCCGGCACTGGAAGTAGACAAGGTCGTCCGGGACGACCAGCGCTGACCACATCCCCGACAGCTGCATGACAAGATCCCCCTTCCGTGTTCCGAGCGGGGGCCACGGCAGCCGTGGCCCCCGCCACTGGTGTCGGCTGTTGTTAGTTGGCGTGCCCGGAGCCCGCGCCGGCCAACGCCCCACAGGCGCAGGCGCAGCCGAGCTGCGCCGCGAAGTCGGCCTTACGGATGCTGGGCTTCTCCCACTTGAGCATGTGGGCCCTCCTTTCGCGTGTCGCGGCCGGGCAACGGGCCACTCCCGTGAGACGCCCCGACCACGCGCAGAGGGTTGCTCACGGTGTCGGTGCGATTCCAGAGGGCAAAATTGATGTCTTGACAGGACAGTCACCCCGGGAGACGGTGTCGCACGTGCGTCCCGAGATCTCGGTGTCCGTGATCGACGACGACCGGATGCTGCTGGACGGCATCAGGGCATGGCTGGCCGAGGCCCCCGACCTGCGGCTGGTCTGCACCGCCGGGACCGTCGACGAGCTCCTCGCGTCCGAACCGGCTCCGGCCGAGGTGGTCGTGCTTGATCTGCTGCTCGCGGACCGGACCGAGCCGGTCGACAACGTGCGTCGGCTGGCCGTCCGTGACCGGCAGGTGCTGGTCGTCAGCGCCGTGCCGTACGTGACCCATGGCGTCGACGTGCTGCGGGCGGGCGCACTCGGCTACCTGACCAAGGACAACGACCTGTCCACCCTCGCCGCCGCGATCCGCGACGTCGCCCAGGGCCGGGTCGCCCATTCACCGGAACTGGCGTACGCCTGGTCGCACGACTCCCGGCCCGACCGGCCGAAACTGTCACCGCAGGAACAGGCCGTCCTGGTGGCGTACGCGTCCGGAATGACGCTGACCGCGGCGGCGCGTCGGGTCGGCGTCCAGCCGGCCACCGCCCGGCGCTACCTGGACCGGGTGAAGGCAAAGTACGCCGAAGCCGGCCGACCCACCTACACGAAGCTGGACCTGGCCAACCGCGCCCGGGAGGACGACCTGATCCGGTAGTTGGTCAGCGGCTGTCCCACACCAGCTCGACGCAGGTGCCGTCGCCGGGGTCGGAGAAGACCTGAGCTGAGCCACCGACCTCGCGCATCCGCTGCTTGATCGAGCGGCGTAGCCCGGAACCGGAGGTGGCGCGATCGGGCGTGAAGCCCAGCCCACGGTCGACGATCCGTACGGTCAGCGTCCGGTCGGTCCAGTCCGCGGACACCCATGCCCGCCCGGTCCCGGCGTGCCGCGCCACGTTGTTCAGGGCTTCCCGCGTCGCGTCGCCGATCCCGTCGACAATCGGGTCGGGGATGTCGTCCGGCAGTTCACCGATGAGCAGGTGCACCCGCAGGCCGAGCGCGTCCGCTGCCTCGGCCGCCTCGGCCAGCCGGGCGCCGAGCGACGTGGTCTGCTCCGGGCGTTCCTCGGCGACCAGACGCCGCACATAGTCGGCATCCCGACCACACCGGGCCCGGACCGCCTCGGTGCGATGGTCGAGACCGCCACGGGAGATCGCGGTGAGGGTGGCCAGCACCGTGTCGTGCAGGTGGCGGAACTGCCGGAGCCGTTCGGCGAACCGGGCCTGGCTGGCCGCAGCCGCGGTCTCGGCGGTGATCCGTCGGGCGGTGGCCGCGTCCACCGCGTCGGCCTGGGCGGCGAGATAGCGGCGCATGAAATGCAGCAGCAGGGCGAACCACAGGCTGGAGTTGACGTGGTTGAGGAAGCCGGACTCCAGCGGTGGCAGCCCTCCGGTGCGCAGGGCGATCGCGGCGACGGCGGCCAGCACCAGTACCGCCAACGCGACGAGCATCCGGGACACGCTCAACACCGCACCGGCCAGAGCCGCGGTGCCGAGTGCGAATTTCGCCATCCAGTTGGCGGCGCTCACCTCGAAGCCGTCCCGTAGGTTGGCGTTCGCCACGAAGAGCAGCCCGCAGGTCACGGCGATGTCGATGACGACGTGTCGGATGGTGAACCAGCCGCGCCGCCAGACCGCGACGGCCAGGACGGTGTTCCAGGCCACCACCACCGCCACCATCGTCAGGTTGAGTGCCGGGCTGCGGTAGTGGGTGACGCCGGTGGCACCCAGGCTCGACGCGGCGGGCAGCAGATAGCTGGCGCGCTGGGCGAACAACAGTACGGCGACGAACCGCAGAGCCCGGTCGAGGCCGGGCAGCGTGGCCATGGCACGGGCGTCTATCCAGCCCTGCCGGGCCTCGACGAAGCGCTGCCCCAGACGGCCGAGGAGCCCGCGTACGTGCCCGGCGGCGGCGCCGGCACCCTCCCCACGGCCCGTTGCCCCGCCGTCAAGGCGCGAGCCCGCTTCGCGGAGCGATGTGGGGCGGCGACCGATGCTCATGCGAGAAATCCTCGGTGAGCGGAGGGGGGCCTACAACGATCGACATTGTCGGGTGTCGGTCTGTCGACCGGGGTTTGAAGTCAGGGCAGCCAGCCTGGACGGACCAGACCGGCCTCGTACGCGAACACCACCAGCTGGGCGCGGTCCCGGGCACCGAGCTTGACCATCGCCCGGGACACGTGCGTCTTGGCGGTAGCCGGACTGACCACCAGCCGTGCGGCGATCTCGTCGTTGGACAGCCCGGTGCCGACCAGCGCCACCACCTCCCGTTCCCGATCGGTCAGCTCGGCCAACCGCCGAGGTGCGACCGGCGTGGCGGTACCGGCGGCGAACTGCTCGATCACCCGCCGGGTCACACTCGGCGACAGCAGCCCGTCGCCGGCGGCCACCACCCGTACCCCCTGAATCAGCTCGGCCGGCTGGGTGTTCTTGACCAGGAACCCGGCGGCACCGGCGCGTAGCGCCTCACCGACGTACTCGTCCAGCTCGAACGTGGTGAGCACGACGATCCGTACCCCGGACAGCTCCGGGTCGGCGGTGATCTGCCGGGTGGCGGCCAACCCGTCCACCCCGGGCATCCGGATGTCCATCAGGACCACGTCCGGAACGGCCTGCCGGGTCAGCCGGACCGCCTGCGCACCGTCGCCGGCCTCGCCGACGACGGTGATGTCCGGCTCGGCGTCCAGCAGCGCGCGAAAACCGGCCCGGACCAGCACCTGATCATCGACGAGCAGAACCCGGATCACGATGTCGCCTCCCGCGTCTGGTCGCGCCCCAGCGGCAGGGTGGCGCGCACCCGCCAGCCGCCGCTGCCGTCCGGCGCTGGCCCGGCGGTCAGCTCACCGCCCAACGCGGCAGCTCGCTCCCGCATCCCCGTGATGCCGTTTCCCGCAGGTGCCGGCCCCGGCTGCCGAACACCGCCACCATCGTCGTCGACCTCGACCACCAACGCATCCTGCCGATACCTGATGGTGACGGTGGCGGCGGCACCCGTCCCGGCGTGCCGGCGGATGTTGGTCAACCCCTCCTGCACGATCCGGTACGCGGCCCGGTCCACGGCCGCGGGCAGCGGCTGGACCGTACCGTCGATCACGGTCCGGGTCGGCAGCGCGGCGTCTTCGGTCAGCTCGGCGAGCCGGTCGAGCCCGGGCGCGGGGGCGCGCGGGGCGGCCTCGCCGGTCGGGTAGAGCGTGTTGAGCACCGCCTGAACCTCGCGCAGCGCCTCCGCGCTGGACTGCGCTATCGCGTCGAGCGCCGCCCGGGCCTGCTCCGGGTCGCGATCCATCAGGTGCAAGCCGACGCCGGCCCGCATGTTGATCAGCGAGAGGTGGTGACCGAGTACGTCGTGCAGTTCGGCGGCGATCAGCAGCCGTTGCTCGCTGGCTCGGCGGCGTTGCCGCTCCTCGGACAGCCGGCGCTGCTCCGCGATGCCGTTGTGGACCTCGGCGGCGACCAGGATGCCGATCTCGGTGACCAGGCCGGCACCGGCGATCAGCGCCAACGCCGTCAACCCCTGGCTCAGGGTGGCGCCACTGACCAGCACCCAGATGGCGTACGAACCGGCGGAGGCCGTCGCCACCAGCCACCGGTGGCCGGCGACCATGGCCACCGCCGCACCGATCATCGGCGCCAGCAAACTCACCCCGACCGGCCGATCCAGCAGGTGGTACGCCAGGGTGGCGGCGACCACGATCAGGAAATTCCGGCGCGGGAACCGGTGCCGGTCGGCCAGCGCCAGCCCACTGAACACCAGCAGCACGTATCCGACGACCCCGACGCTGGCGTGCTGCCAACCGGCGACGATCGCGGTGCCGACCGGCTGGGCGAGCGCGGTCAGCACCGCCAGGCCCGGCCCGGGCCGCGACTTCGGCCGCTCGCCGGGGGATGCCACGTCGGCAGCGGGGCTCGACCGGCTCATGTTCGCACTGTAGGCCGATCGGCGTCGACCTCGGCAGCCCCGACGGTGGCAGTGCGGCGTACTCCCCGGGGAGTAGCACGGTCCTCCCGCTGCCGCGCGGGGAGTAGCAGCGGTGCCGCCGCCACACCGACGCATTGCCCGACCCGTGCCGACAGGCTCTGTGGCAGAGCATTCGACACCCGGCGGCGAGGAGTTTTCGATGAAGGCGATCGTGCAGCACCGGTACGGTTCACCCGACGTCCTGCGGCTGCGTGAGGTCGACGTACCGACACCCGGCGACGACGAGGTGCTGGTCCGGGTGCGGGCGAGTTCGGTGAACGCGTACGACTGGCACGCCATGCGCGGCGACCCGTACCTGTCCCGGCTGACGTTCGGGCTCCGCCGGCCCACCGCGCCGGTCCGGGGCCAGGACTTCGCCGGTCGGGTCGAGGCGGTCGGCCGGGCGGTGACCCGCTTCCGGCCCGGCGACGAGGTGTACGGCGAGGCCGGCCCCGCCGGTGGCGCGTTCGCCGAGTACGTGTGCCTGGCCGAGAACCTGGTGGCGGCGAAACCGGCGAACCTGAGCTTCGAGCAGTCGGCGGCGATCCCGTTGGCCGGCACCACCGCCCTGGTCTGCCTACGCGACGCCGCCGAACTCCGGGCCGGACAGCACGTCCTGATCAACGGGGCGTCCGGCGGGGTGGGCACCTTCGCGGTGCAGTTGGCCAAGGCGTACGGCGCACAGGTGACCGCGGTGTGCCGGACCCGCAACATCGAGCTGGTCCGCTCGCTCGGTGCGGATCATGTCGTCGACTACACCAGGGAGGATTTCACCCACACCGACGCCGTCCGCGCCGGCCGCCGCTACGAGGTGCTGCTCGATCTGGTCGGCAACCGGTCGTTGACCGACTGTCGGCGGGTGCTGACCCCCGACGGGACACTGCTGCTGTCCGGCGGCGGCGTGTTCACCGGCGGCAGTGTCTTCGGGCCGATGAGCATGCTGATCCGGGGGCCGCTGGTGGGGCGTTTCGTCCGGCACCGCATCGTCGCGCCGTTCGCGGCGGCAGGTCGGGGACACCTCGCGACGCTGCGGGAGTTGGCCGAGTCCGGCAGGTTGACCCCGGTCATCGACCGGACCTACCGGCTGGACGAGGTACCCGACGCGATCCGGTATGTCGAGACCGAGCACGCTCGCGCCAAGGTCGTAATCAGCATTTTCTCGGACAACTCACGGTGATCCAGCCCTCGTTTCACCACCGATCGGTGCTTGTTGCTGCAACGATGCAAGGCGTGGGAACTGCGAAGACTACGACGCCCGCCATCTCGCCCCTCACCGGCGAGCCGATCAAACCTGCCGATGCCGAGCGCCTCGCGGGAGTGCTGAAGGCATTTGCCGACCCGGCGCGGCTGCGGCTGCTCAGCCTCATCCAGTCGTCTCCGACGGGGGAGGCGTCCGTGAGTGACCTCACCGCGCCGCTCGGGCTTTCCCAGCCGACCGTGAGTCATCACCTGCGGATTCTGACCGAGGCTGGCCTGCTGGAGCGGGACAAGCGTGGCGTCTGGGCGTACTACCGCCTGGTGCCGTCCGCGATCGCCGCGATCGCCGACCTGTTGACGCCACCCCGTAAGCGGGCGGCGAAGAAGAGTCGCTGACGGGCCGTCGAAGACCGGCCTCCGAGCCGGCTGACCCGGTGCCTGTCCTGCGGCTCCGGACCGACCTGAACCTCGACCGGGCGTCCGCGTCGTAACTGATCACGCTGGCGCCCGCGCGGTCGAGCCGTTCGAGTGTCGGGCCGACGTCACTGAGCCGATGGCCGTTCTCATGGCCATCGGCCCGTCGGCGTTTCCAACCGACGGCGGATGCGGTGGCCACATTGTGGACGATTGGGCGAAAATTCATCGACGTTCATCTATAGTTTACCGAACGCGTGGATCCCGTCCCATCCATCCGAGTCAGGACAGAGCCATGAAACGCATCCCGCTGAGAGCCATTCTCCCCGTCGGGCTCGCGATCGCACTGATCGCCGGCCCACTGGGGGCGCCGGCAACCGCGCAGGCGACCGTACCCATCACGCTGACCGGTGCCAGCGCCACCAGCCCCAGCGCCGACGTCACCATCGCCGGACGGGCCGTGACGATCACCGCGCCAGGCACCTACGAGATCAGCGGCACCCTCAACGACGGCTATCTGAACGTCGACACCGCCGCCTCGGGTGCCGTGGAACTGATCCTGAACGGCGCCACGATCAGCAACTCCAGCAACGCGCCGTTGCAGGTCGCCGACGCCGACCAGGTCGTGATCACGCTCGCCGCCGGCACCACCAACCGACTCTCCGACGCTACCAGGTATGTCTATCCGGACCCGAGCACCGACGAGCCGAACGCCGCCCTGTTCAGCAAGGCGGACCTGCGGATCACCGGAACCGGCGCGCTCGCCGTGCGGGGCAACGCGTACGACGGCATCACCAGCAAGGACGGCCTGGTCATCGAGTCCGGCACCATCACGGTGAACGCGGTCGACGACGGCATCCGGGGCAAGGACTTCCTCGACATCACCGGAGGCAACCTCGACGTCACCGCTGGCGGCGACGGCATCAAGTCCGACGACACCGAGGCGGACCGGGGCCGACTCGCCATCACGAACGGCACCGTGCGGGTGAACGCCGGTGACGACGCCATCAAGGGCGAGAACACCGTCGCCATCTCCGGCGGCACCGTGACCGTCACCAGCTCCTACGAGGCGATCGAGAGCCGGCAGGTCACCATCAGCGGCGGCAGCGTCAACGTCACCGCCCGCGACGACGCGATCAACGCCGTCGAGGAGGGGTACGGCGACTTCGATGTGGCACCGAACGCGTTCGTCCGGTTCACCGGCGGGACCACCCTGGTCAACTCCAGCATCGACGGCATCGACTCCAACGGCTCGGTGACCTTCACCGCCGGCACGGTCGTGGTCAGCGGACCGAGCACCGGCAGCCCCGGTGAGGGCGCGATCGACTCGAACGGCCCGGTCCACTTCAACGGTGGCACGATGCTCGGGGCGGGGTCGACCTCGATGGCGGTGCTGAGCCTGCCGCCGACCGCCGGCCAGGGCTGGGTCGCTCCCCAACTGTCCAGCAGTCAGCCGGCCGGCACCCTGCTTCACCTGGTCTCCGGGGGCCAGGTGCTCGCCTCCTACCGCGCTCCCAAGAACTTCCGGGAGGTGGTCTTCTCCTCCAACCGGATCCAGCACGGACAGACCTACGAGGTCTACCTGGGCGGTAGCCTCTCCGGCACGACGATCGGCGGCATGGCCACCAGCGGCGGCAGCATCGCGGGGGCCACCCGACTGATGACCGTCACCGCCGGCCAGTACCGCGGCGGCCTGGTCGGCTGGCCGCCCGGCGGCCCGGGCTGGCCGCCGCCGACCACTCCGCCGCCCACCACCCCGCCGCCGAACCCGACCACTCCGCCGCCGAACCCGACGACCCCGCCGCCGAGCGCTGGGGGCTGCACGGCGACCTACAGCGTCGCCGGTCAGTGGCAGGGCGGCTTCCAGGGTGAGGTGCGGGTCACCGCCGGCTCGTCCCCGATCAACGGTTGGCGGGTGACCTGGACCTTCGCCAACGGTCAGACGATCAGTCAGGTGTGGAACGCGACCATCAACGCCAGCGGTTCGGCGGTGACGGCGACAAACGTCTCCTTCAACGGTTCACTTGGCGCCGGAGCCAGCGCCACCTTCGGATTCCTCGGCAGCTGGAACGGCAGCAACAGCGTACCGACGCTGACCTGCACCGCGAACTGATCGGTATCCACCGCCCCATCGGGGGAGCCCGGCACCACCTGGTGCCGGGCTCCCCTGGCCGTGGGCTGCCAGACTGCTTGCATGCTGCCCCCGCGCTGTCACGTCTGCCACCTCGAACCAGCTCAGTCGACGCTCGGCGGCGCGCGCAGCGAATTCGTTCTGGTCTACTTCGCCGACGCCGTCAACCCCCCTCCCGGCCGGGTGGGGCATCCGCCAGGTGCGGTGTGGTTCTGCGGGGAGCACGCGCCACTCGGTGTGGAACGGGAACATCTGGGCAGCGAAAGCGCATTGCGCGACATCGACACCGAGCTCGGCCGGCTGCCTGGACGACTGCCGAAGGTCGACAGTTGGCGCACCCCGGCGTCGGTCCGGGTCGGGGAAACTCTGTACGGCAGGTGTTCGCCTGAACGATGACCCAGCTTGGTGGCATCGTCCAGTAGAGACATGTTCATGTTTGCCTATGAGTGGACATCACCCCCATCACTGTCACCACGACCACCGACCCGCCGACGAGGTGCCGTACGGTCAGGTCAACGTCCCGCCGATGCTCGGCCGGCGGGCGCTGCTGACCGGCACCGGCGGGGCGCTGATGCTGGCCGCGCTGCCGACCTCGGCCCAGGCGGCCAGCACGACGATGGCCAGCGCCCCGACCGCGACCACGGCGGCGGGTGCCGCTCGGACCTCCCTGGTCAGCCAAGGCACGATGCTGGTCCACGCGGACATGCACAACCACACCGTCGCGTCGGACGGCGACGGCAGCCCCGAGGCCGCGTTCGCCTCGATGCGCGAGGCCGGTCTGGATGTCGCTGCGCTTACCGACCACGCCACCCTCTTCGCCATCGAGGGGATCAGCTCGTCTGAGTGGCGGACCACCGGTGACCTCGCCAACGCCGCGAACGACCCGGGTCAGTTCACCGCGATCCGCGGATTCGAGTGGTCCCATCCGTTGCAAGGCCACATCAACGTATGGAACACCTCTGACTTCGCCGACCTCTGGCGGGCCGGCAGCACCGGCAGCCTGTACCGCTGGCTGACGGGTCGGCCGGGCGGGCTGGCCAGCTTCAACCACCCCGGCCGTGAGCTGGGCCGGTTCGACAACTTCTCGTTCAACGCCTCGGCCCGCGACCAGCTGGTGGGGTTGGAGATGTTCAACCGTACCGACGACTACCTGTTCGAAGGCTGGTCGTCCGGGATGACGTCGCCGCTGGTGGCCTGTCTCAACGCCGGGTGGCGGCCCGGTCTCACCGGCGTCACCGACGAACACGGCACCACCTGGGGTTTCCACGAGGGCAAGGGGCGCAGCGGCCTGTGGGTCACCGAGAACACCCGAGCCGCGGTGTTCGAGGCGATGGCAGCCCGCCGTTCCTTCGCCACCCGCGTCTCCGGCCTGCGGGTGGATGCCACGGCCAACGGTGTACGCATGGGTGGCGTGCTGAACGTGACCTCCGGCGACGTGCGGTTCCTACTGGACCTCGACCGTGGGCCGGTCTGGGACGGAAAGCCGCTGCGGATCCAGGTCCTGCGGCCCGGTACCTCCGCGCCGACCGTCGTCGATGTCATTGACACGGTCAACGGTCGGGTCACCGATTTCACGGTGCCGCTCAACGTCGCCGACGGCGACTGGGTGGTGCTCCGCGTCTCCGATCCGTCGCTGCCCAACGGCACACCCGGGCCGGCTGGTCACCCGTGCAACGACTTCGGAGTGGCGTACACCAGCCCGTGGTGGCTACGCCCCTGAGGGCGAGCGTCCCGTCCCGGCGGGGGCCCGGGTCACGCGCGGCGGGCCGACGACTTGAGTCGCCGGCCCACCACGTCGCGTGTTACCGGACCCGTAGCTGCTGATGGAACCCAGCGGCGGGCGCGTAGTGCCGGTCACCGGAGTAGGCGACGTGGACCGGGTACACACCTGCCGACAATCCGGCGGTCGGCAGCTTCACCAGGGCCTTGCCGCCGGCCAGTGGCACCACGTGGGTGCCGCCACCGAAGGTGACAGTGATTTCGCCTGTCACCTTCGGCGCCTTCTTGTGCTGGGTCTGTGCCCGCACGTTGACGTGCAGCTTGAAGGTGCCACCACTGGCGATCGACGCCGGCGTGGCCTTCGCCTTGACCACTGTCCGCGCCGTGCCCACGGTGTCGACTTCCGACCAGAGGTGGTCGCGGGCGAAGATCGTGAACAGTTGGCTCGCCGTCATGCCGTCGTGCGCGCCGGGGACCTGGGTCGTCCTGGCCGCGTACCCCCGAGCCCGGAAGTTGTCCGCGATGGCGTTCTGGGCGTTGAGGTTGCCTTCGAAGACACCGTTGCCGAGGAACACGAAGAGATCGTCGTCCCCGACTGCGGCCGCGACGTTGTCGTAGTCCTGAGCGGACAGCGACGGGTTGCCGGAGAAGTGCCCGTAGTAGGCGAACGTGGTCGGGTAGCCCCTGATGACGTGGGCGCCCGTCATGCCGCCGTAGGAGAACCCGGCGTAGGCGCGGCCTTCCCGCTCGGTCGAGACGTTGTACTTCTCCTCGATGAGCGGAAGGATCGTCTGGACCAGGTTGTTGGCGGCGTTCGTCTGGTTGTAGGAACCGAAGCCGAGGCTGGTGCCGGTGAAGTGGTTCCCCATGGTGACCACCACGGTGGGCTCGATCTCGCCCTTGGCCGTCATGTTGTCCAGGATGTTGGGGACGTTCGCGGGGACCATGAAGTCGGTCTCGTCACCGAAGATGCCGTGGGCGAGGTACGCCACCTTGTACGGCTCGGCCCGCTTCGGGTTGTAGTTGGCGGGCAGGTAGACACCGAGGTAGTGGCCGCTGTCGCCGAGAATCGTGGTGTAGGGGATGTAGGTGACGGTGCCCCGCTTCTTGCGGTCCGCGATCGGGACTTCGTACTCCGCACGCTCCTTCAGCACCGGGTCGTTCTGCTTCTTGGCGTACGGCACGTACACGGCATCGAGTACGTCGTTGTTCCTGACCCGGAACGAGGACTCACCCGGGGGGCGAGGCTTCGTCGACGCAGGATCCCAGATGCGCTTGTTCTCCCAGCCCTGGGTGGGATCCCAGACCCGGTACCAGTAGCTGATCCCACCAGCGTGCAGCGGCAGCGAGACCGACCAGTATCCCTTCGAGTCCCTGGTCATGTCCCGGAGGAACTCGGTGCCTCCGGCGTGGTACCGCCCTGGTTGCCACTCCTCAGGCTGGTACCGGGTGTTGCCGGTGTCGACGTCGAGCAGCGTCAGGTCACCCGCCAGGCGAACCTGTGTCGCATCCGGGTTGTGGTAGACGAACGTGACGGTGTACCCCGTCGGTGAACCGCGATCCGGCTTGACGGTCGCACCCTCCACAACCGGGCGCTTGCCTGCGACGGCCGCTGGTGCGGAGAGGGTGGCGCTGGCACCAGCGCCAAGCGACATGATCGCGAGTATCGAGATCGCACGGCTGAGCCGGCGTCTTCCGATCGCATTCCTCATCTGGGACTACTCCTCTGTGGTCTCGCGCAGCCTCATTGGGATCTACAGCCTTTTTCGGACATTGGCGACCGAGGAACTTCCGCCTCACCTCCCGCCGCGTCCGTGCGGGGGGCGTGGCCGGGCGTTCGTCCGGTCCCCGGTGGAACACGGTGGGCGGGAGGCTCGACGCCGGGGTGTGGTCGGGAGGTGCCCGCGAAACGGGCTTGCGGTGCGGTGGTTGGACATGAGCCTCCTCCCGGGGGCGAATGGCTCCCTGTCCGATGTGGATGGCCAGTGCTGGGTGCGACCGTCAGCTAAATCGAATTAGCCTCGGTAGTGTGGCCGGGCTCACCTTCGGGTGTCAAGAGTGTTGCGGCGGTGTTACGTGGTTGGTTGCTCCTGGTCACGGCCCGACGGGGTCCGTGCGGCACCTCGGCGAACGCGGAGAGCCCCCGCCTGGCGGCCGACCCGGGCGGTAGCGGTGTCCGCAGTGCCCGGGATCACCCGATCGAGCGGCGGCGTGAAAAGGCCGTTAAGAAACGCCGGTTCCCCGTGATGGTCGCGTTATGGCCCCTGTCGTTGAGGAGCGAGTGGCGTTGTGATTGCTCGGCGCGGCCGGAAGGCGGTCGCGCGGGATCTGTTCCGGAATGAGGAGTCAGACGTGTCTGACGTGGTGTTCGTGCTGGTGACGGTCGCGCTGTTCGCGGCGCTCGCGCTGGTGGTGAGGGGCGTGGAGAAGCTGTGAGCGCCGTCAACGCCGTCGGCCTGGTGCTGGCGATCGGCCTGGCCGTGTTCCTGGTGGTCGCCCTGCTGTTCCCGGAGCGTTTCTGATGACCGCGACAACAGCCGGTGTGCTGTTCATCCTCTCGCTGATGGCGGCGCTGACCGCCGTCCACCGGCCGTTCGGCGACTACTTGTTTCGGGTGGTATCCGGGACCCGGCACACCCGTGTCGAGCAGATCGTCTACCGGCTGGTCGGGGTCAACCCGGCCGCCGAGCAGACGTGGGGTGTGTACGCGCGGGCCGTGCTCGCCTTCTCCGCCATCTCGATCCTGTTCCTGTACGGGTTCATGCGGTTGCAGAACCACCTGTGGCTGTCGCTCGGACTCGACCCGGTGATGACACACGGTGCCTGGAACACGGCGGTGTCGTTCGTGACCAACACGAACTGGCAGTGGTACTCGGGTGAGTCGACCATGGGTCACCTGGTGCAGATGGCCGGTCTGGCGGTACAGAACTTCGTCTCCGCCGCCGTGGGCATCGCGGTGGCGGTGGCTCTGGTCCGGGGCTTCGCCCGCAGCCGGACCGGCGAACTGGGCAACTTCTGGGTCGACCTGACCCGGATCACGTTGCGGATCCTGCTGCCGATCTCGGTACTCGGCGCTCTCGTGCTGATGGCCGGCGGGGTGGTGCAGAACCTGTCCGCCGGCACCGAGATCACCACCCTGACCGGCGGGAGCCAAACCATCACCGGCGGCCCGGTGGCCAGCCAGGAGGTGATCAAGGAGTTGGGCACCAACGGTGGCGGTTTCTACAACGTCAACAGCGCCCACCCGTTCGAGAACCCGACGACCTGGACGAACTGGCTGGAGATCTTCCTGCTGCTGGTGATCCCGTTCAGCCTGCCCCGGGTCTTCGGACGGATGGTGGGCCAGGTGCGGCAGGGATACGCGATCGTCGCGGTGATGGCGGTCCTGGCGGTCGCCAGCGTCGCGCTGACCAACATCTTCGAGCTGACCGGCGACGGCACGGTGCCGCAGGCGGTTGGCGCGGCCCTCGAAGGCAAGGAGGTCCGGTTCGACGTGTCGAACTCGGCCACCTTCGCCGCCTCGACCACACTCACCTCGACCGGCGCGGTCAACTCGTTCCACGACTCGTACACGGCGCTGGGCGGGATGATGCCGCTGGTCAACATGATGCTCGGCGAGGTGGCACCCGGTGGTGTCGGCGCCGGCCTGTACGGCCTGCTGATCCTGGCGGTGATCACCGTGTTCGTCGCCGGACTGATGGTCGGCCGGACTCCGGAGTATGTCGGCAAGAAGATCGGTTCGCGGGAGATCAAGCTCGCCTCGCTGTACTTCCTGATCACCCCCGCACTGGTGCTGATCGGCTCGGCCGCGGCGTTTGCCACCGGCAACAACTCGACGGCGCTCAACGTCGGGCCGCACGCCCTGTCCGAGGTGCTCTACGCATTCACCTCGGCGAGCAACAACAACGGCTCAGCCTTCGCCGGCATCACCGTGAGCACGCCCTGGTGGAACACCGCGCTGGGCTTGTGCATGCTGCTCGGCCGGTTCCTACCGATCATCCTCGTGCTCGCCCTGGCCGGCTCCCTCGCACGCCAGCAACCCACCCCCGCCTCCGAGGGCACCCTGCCCACGCACCGGCCGCTGTTCGTCGGGATGGTCGCCGGCGTCACGGTGATCCTCGTGGCGCTGACCTTCCTGCCCGCCCTCGCGCTCGGCCCGCTGGCCGAAGGGCTGTGACGACCATGAGAGAGAAGGACATGACCACCTCCACGCCGGCGCCACACGGCACCGCCGACGCGGCGACCGCCGGCACACCGGCCACCCACGGCAACTGGGTTGGCGGCGGCCTGCTCGACCCGAAGCAGATGCTCAAGTCGTTGCCGGACGCGCTGCGCAAGCTCGACCCGCGCACCCTCTGGCGCAACCCGGTCATGCTGATCGTCGAGATCGGGGCGCTCTTCACCACCGTCCTCGCGGTGGCGGACCCATCGGTGTTCGCGGTCGCGATCACCGGGTGGCTGTGGCTGACCGTCATCTTCGCCAACCTGGCCGAAGCCGTGGCCGAGGGCCGGGGCAAGGCCCAGGCCGCCGCCCTGCGTCGGGCGAAGACGGACACCGTGGCCACCCGCGCCCTGGGCTGGACCGCGGGCGCCGCCCCTGGTGCCTACCAGACCGAGTCGGTGCCCGCTCCTCAACTGCGGCAGGGTGACGTCGTCGTGGTCGAGGCAGGGGAAATCATCCCAGGCGACGGGGACGTCGTCGAAGGGATCGCCAGCGTCGACGAGTCGGCGATCACCGGAGAGTCGGCCCCGGTGATCCGGGAGTCTGGGGGTGACCGTAGCGCGGTGACCGGCGGCACGAAGGTTCTGTCCGACCGGATCGTCGTGCTGATCACGCAGAAACCGGGCGAGAGCTTCATCGACCGGATGATCAACCTGGTCGAGGGCGCCAACCGGCAGAAGACCCCGAACGAGATCGCGCTGAACATCCTGCTCGCCGCACTCACGATCATCTTCCTGCTGGCCGTCGTCACCCTCCAGCCGCTGGCCATCTTCGCCAAGGAGTTCCAGGCCGCTGCTTCGGACAGCGGCGCGATCACCGACGCCGGAGTCAGCGGAATCGTGCTGGTGTCGCTGCTGGTCTGCCTGATCCCGACCACGATCGGCGCGCTGCTGTCGGCGATCGGCATCGCCGGCATGGACCGGCTCGTGCAACGCAACGTGCTCGCCGTGAGTGGCCGAGCAGTCGAGGCTGCCGGCGACGTGAACACCCTGCTGCTGGACAAGACCGGCACCATCACCCTGGGCAACCGGCAGGCCGCCGAGTTCGTCCCGGTCCAGGGCGTGCCGACGGAGACCGTCGCCGACGCCGCGCAGCTGTCCAGCCTCGCCGACGAGACTCCGGAGGGCCGCTCCGTCGTGGTGCTCGCCAAGAACGAGTTCGGGTTGCGCGAGCGCGAGCCCGGCCTGATCCCGCACGCCACCTTCGTGCCGTTCACCGCACAGACCCGGATGAGCGGCGTCAACCTCGGAACGGCAAGCGTCGACGGCGGCATCCGCCGCATCCGCAAGGGCGCTGCCGCTGCGGTGATGAAGTGGGTACGCGAGAACGGTGGCCACCCCACCGAGCAGGTCGGCCAGATCGTTGACGAGATCAGCGGCCTCGGCGGCACCCCGCTGGTCGTCGCCGAGCAGGTCAAGGGCGAGGCGGCCCGCGCGCTGGGCGTCATTCACCTCAAGGACGTGGTGAAGGCCGGCATGCGGGAGCGGTTCGACGAGATGCGCGCGATGGGCATCCGGACCGTGATGATCACCGGTGACAACCCGCGCACCGCCAAGGCCATCGCCGACGAGGCAGGGGTCGACGACTTCCTCGCCGAGGCCACCCCGGAGGACAAGCTCGCCCTGATCCGCAAGGAGCAGGAGGGTGGCCGGCTGGTCGCGATGACCGGCGACGGCACCAACGATGCCCCGGCTCTCGCCCAGGCCGATGTCGGTGTCGCCATGAACACCGGTACGTCGGCCGCCAAGGAGGCCGGCAACATGGTCGACCTCGACTCGGACCCGACCAAGCTGATCGAGATCGTGGAGATCGGGAAACAGTTGCTGATCACGCGTGGGGCGCTGACGACGTTCAGCATCTCTAACGACATCGCGAAGTACTTCGCGATCATCCCGGCCATGTTCGCCGGCATCTACCCCAGTCTGGACGCCCTCAACATCATGCGGCTGGCCAGCCCGGAGTCGGCGATCCTCGCGGCGGTCGTCTTCAACGCGATCATCATCGTCGCGCTGATCCCACTCGCGTTGCGGGGTGTGCGCTACCGACCGGCCGCCGCGTCGAAGCTGCTCAGCCGCAACCTGCTGGTCTACGGCCTCGGCGGCATCGTGGTGCCGTTCGTCGGCATCAAACTCATCGACCTGCTTCTTCAGCTCATCCCAGGGATCTCGTGATGCGCCTTCCGAACTGGCTCGCCCAGCACCTGGCCGCCCTGCGCGCGCTGCTCGTCTTCACCGTGCTGCTCGGTCTCACCTATCCGCTCGCTCTTGTCGCGATCGGCCGGATTCCCGGTCTCGACGACAAGGCGGACGGCTCGCTCGTCGCCGCCGACGGCCGAACCGTCGGCAGCGCACTGATCGGTCAGTCCTTCACCGACCCGGACGGCAACCCTGTCCCGCGTTACTTCCAGTCCCGCCCTTCCGCCGCCGGCGACGGCTACGACCCGACCGCGACCGCTGCCAGTAACCTCGGCCCGGAAAGCGTGGTCGACACCATCGCCGTCGACCCTGAGGAGTCGACGCAGAGCCTGCTCACCCAGGTCTGCGCGCGCAGCAGGGCGGTGGGCGAACTGGAGGGTGTGGACGGACGCCGCCCGTACTGCACCCTTGACGGGGTCGGTGCAGTGCTCGCGGTGTTCCGTGCCGACGGACTGAGCGGGCCGGTGACCCGGGTGGTAAGCGTCAACCAGGTTGCTCCGGCCACGCCGTTTCTCACCCGCTACGAGGGCGTGCCGGTGGAACTGGCCCAGCCCGGTGCGGACTACGTCGCCGACGGCGGGCTGGTCACCCCGATCCGGGGCGACGCTCCGGCCGACCCCGCGGTTCCCGCCGACGCCGTCACCGCCAGCGGCAGCGGTCTCGACCCACACATCTCCCCGGCGTACGCCGAGTTGCAGGTCGACCGGGTGGCGCGGGAGCGCGGCGCGGACCCTGTCGCGGTCCGTCGTCTGGTCGAGGAGCACACCACCGGACGGTCGCTCGGCTTCATGGGCGAACCCGGGGTCAACGTGCTGGAAATCAATCTGGCGCTCGACCGGGAGTTCCCCGGCCGCTGAGCTGTCCGGCAGGGCCCCTTGCGGTACAAATGGCCATAACAAGGGGCCCTTTCTTCGAGCAGAGGAGGGGTGCGGTGGCGCGAGGTGAACTGCGCATCTATCTCGGCGCCGCACCCGGCGTCGGGAAGACGTACGCGATGCTGGAGGAGGCGCACCGACGCGCCGAGCGCGGCACCGACGTGGTGATCGGGTTCGTCGAGACCCACGGCCGTACGCACACCGCCGCCATGATCGGCGATCTCGAACAGGTACCCCGGCGCGCGATCACCTACCGGGAAGCCGAGTTCACCGAGATGGACCTCGACGCGGTGCTCGCCCGGCAGCCCGAGGTGGCCGTGGTCGACGAACTGGCCCACACCAACGTGCCCGGCTTCCGCAACGAAAAGCGCTGGCAGGACGTGCAGGAACTGCTGGACGCCGGGGTCACCGTGCTGACCACGGTCAACATCCAGCACCTGGAGTCGCTCAACGACGTCGTCGCTCAGATCACCGGCGCCACCCAACGGGAAACGGTCCCCGACGCCGTTGTCCGCGCCGCCGAACAGGTCGAACTCGTCGACATGACTCCCGAGGCGCTACGCCGACGGATGGCCCACGGCAACATCTATCGTCCCGACAAGATCGACGCCGCGCTCGGCAACTACTTCCGGATCGGCAACCTCACCGCTCTGCGAGAACTCGCGCTTCTCTGGCTCGCCGACAAGGTCGACGAGCAACTCGACGCGTACCGCGCCCAGCAGGGCATCTCCGCCACCTGGGAGGCCCGCGAACGGGTTGTCGTCGCCCTCACCGGCGGGCCCGAAGGAGAGACGCTGATCCGCCGCGCGGCCCGCGTCGCCGCCCGCAGCAAGGGCGCCGATCTGCTCGCCGTGCACATCGCCCGCAGTGACGGGCTCGCCGGCGCCGACCCCGCGCAGCTGGCACGGCAACGGGTGCTGGTGGAGAGCCTCGGCGGCACGTACCACCAGGTTCTCGGCACCGACATCCCCGCCGCGCTGCTGGACTTCGCCCAGGGCGTCAACGCCACCCAACTGGTGCTCGGTGCCAGTCGACGGGGGCGCGTCGCGCAACTGTTCTCCCGGGGCGTCGGAGTCACCACCACGGCGCTGTCCGGTTCCATCGACGTACACCTGGTGACCCACGCCGAGGTAGGTCGCGGTCGGCGCGGTCCGGCGGTGCCTGCCGCGTTGTCCCGGCGTCGCCGGCTGTACGGGTTCGCGCTCACCGTCGTGGGCATGCCCGGCCTGACCACACTGCTCAAGTCGCTGCCCGACCTCACCCTGACCAACGACATTCTGATCTTCCTCGCCGCCGTCGTCGGCGTCGCGCTCGTCGGCGGGCTCTGGCCGGCCCTGCTCGCCGCGCTCGGCGGATCCCTCCTGCTGAACTGGTTCTTCACCCCGCCCTTCTACACGCTGACCATCGCCGAGGCGGACAATCTCCTCGCCCTGGGCGTCTTCGTCGGCGTCGCCGTCGCGGTGAGTTGGGTGGTCGACGTGGCGGCTCGGCGGACCCGCGAGGCGGCCCGTGCCTCCGCCGACGCGCAGACCCTCGCCACCGTCGCCGGCAGCGTGCTGCGCGGGCAGCGACCCCTGCCGGCGCTGCTGGAACGGCTCCGGGAGACCTTCGCGCTGCGCGCGGTCAGCGTCCTGGAACTGACCGCGGAAGCGGCCGGGCACCCGGCTCGGGAGCGGGCAGCGAACGCCTGGCGGGTCGTTGCCAGCGTGGGTGAGGCGCCCGCCCGCATTCCGAGCGCCGGCGAGACGGCCGTACCCGTCGACGACCGGCTCACCGTCGTGCTCTGTGGCCGGCGGCTGGAAGCCGCCGATCGGCGCATCGTCGAGGCGTTCGCCGCGCAGGCCGCGGTCGCGCTCCGGCAGGAACGCCTCGCCGAGGAGGCCGCCGCCGCCGGTCCGCTGGCCGAGGCCGACCGGATGCGTACCGCGCTGCTCGCCGCAGTCAGCCACGATTTGCGTACCCCCCTCGCCTCGGCGAAGGCCGCCGTGTCCAGCCTGCGCAGCCCGGACGTGGAGTTCGACACCGAGGACCGGGACGAGTTGCTGGTCACCGCGGACGAATCCCTCGACCGGCTCGACCAGCTGGTGGCCAACCTGCTCGACATGAGCCGCCTTCAGGCCGGGGCGCTCGGTATCACCGCCGCGTCGATCGGCCTGGAGGACGTCGTACCCCGGGCCCTGGACGAACTCGGCTCACCCGCCGCCGAGGTCAGCACCGACATCCCCACCGACCTGCCCGCCGTCAACGCCGACCCGGGCCTGCTGGAGCGGGTGCTGGTCAACCTCGTCGCGAACGCGCTGCGTCACAGCCCACCTGGACAGCCACCCACCATCACCGCCAGCGCCCACTCCGGCCAGGTCGAACTCCGCGTCATCGACACCGGCCCCGGCATCCCCCCGGACCAGTGGGACCACGTGTTCCTGCCGTTCCAACGCCTCGGCGACCGCGACACCACCACGGGCGTCGGCCTCGGGCTGGCGCTGTCCCGCGGACTCGCCGAGGCCATGGGCGGCAGCATCAATCCCGAGACCACCCCCGGCGGCGGTCTCACCATGGTGTTGAGGCTGCCCGCCGCGACCCCGACCACAGCCACGGAGGGCCCGCAGGAATGACCCGGATCCTCGTCGTCGACGACGAACCCCAGATCCTGCGCGCGCTACGTATCAACCTGCGCGCCCGCGGCTACGACGTCGACATCGCCGCCACCGGCACCGCCGCGCTGAAGGCCGCCGGCAGTCACCCACCTGACCTCGTCGTGCTCGACCTCGGCCTACCCGACCTCGACGGCGTCGACGTCATCCGAGGGCTTCGTGGCTGGACCACGGTCCCCATCATCGTGCTGTCCGGCCGCGCCGGCAGCAACGACAAGGTCACCGCCCTCGACGCCGGCGCTGACGACTACGTCACCAAGCCCTTCGGCGTCGATGAACTCCTCGCCCGTATCCGCGCCGTAACCCGTCGGCACACGACCGCCGATGCGGCCAGCCCCACGGCGCAGCTCGGTCGGCACACCGTCGACCTCGCCGCCCACACCGTCACCCGCGATGACGGCGCCGAGATCAAACTGACCCCCACGCAGTGGGGAGTGCTCGAAGCGCTGCTGCGCAATCCGGGCAAGCTGATCAGCCAGCGTCAGCTGCTTCGTGACGTGTGGGGGCCGGGGTACGAGACCGAAACCGGCTACCTGCGCCAGTACCTGGCACAGCTGCGCCGCAAACTCGAACCGGACCCCACCCGGCCGCGTCACCTGATAACCGAACCCGGCATGGGCTACCGCTACCAGCCATGAATCTGGTGGTGACGGTCGGGGCTTGTCGGGGCGGAGTTCGCCCTGATCTCCGCCCGCCGTACGCAGATCGAACCTTGCGGCGGCTGGCTCCTCCATCGCCCGTGTGACGCTGCGGGCGATGGAGAACGTCTCCCTGATGATGGCCGGCGCGCAACTCGGCGGCTGCCCTGGAGGACGTGGTGGAGAAGCTCGTCGGCGAGGTACGCGACGCGACCCAGCGCACCACCGACCCCGCGTTGGCCCACTGACAAAGGGCGCCAGCGGGCGGCACGACCGGTCCCGATGATCGCGTTAATTGTCGATCACTGTATGCCGCTTCTCCCTGCACATTCCGGGGGTGGGTGTCGTGCTGATCAGGACGACGACTCCGGCGAAATCTGAACAACCGATACCAATAGACGATCATTGATATCTTGTCCGATTGGTGTGATACTCGCTGGAAGCGCTCCCAAACCCGTCCCGGTGAGCGCGTCAGAAATGGAGGATGCATCGTGCGTTCACACCATCCCCACCAATCCGGCCGGCAATCCCGGCCCGCCGTCCGGGCGCTGGTGCTGGCACTCACAGTGGTAGCCGCCATGCTGCCCTGGACGGGTGCCGCCCAGGCCCACGGCACTGTGATCAACCCGGCGACCCGCGCCTACCAGTGTTGGCAGAACTGGGGCCACCGGCACATGGATCCGGCGCTGCAGACGCAGGACCCCATGTGTTACCGGGCGTTCCAGGCCAACCCCGACACCATGTGGAACTGGATGAGCCAGCTGCGGGACGGCCTCGGCGGGCAGTACCAGGCCCGTACGCCCGACGGACAGCTCTGCAGCAACGCTCTCTCCAGGAACGACGCCCTGAACCAGCCGGGAGCCTGGAAGGCGACGACCGTCAGCCGCAACTTCACGCTCCAGTTCTACGACCAGGCCAGCCACGGCGCTGACTTCTTCCGGGTCTACCTCACCCGGCAAGGGTTCAATCCGAACACGCAGCGCGTCGGTTGGGGCAACATCGATCTGATCACGCAGACCGGGCGTTACGCGCCGACGCAGAACATCTCGTTCAACGTCTCGACGTCCGGACGCTCAGGACAACACGTCCTCTTCGTGATCTGGAAGGCGTCGCACATGGACCAGACCTACATGTGGTGCAGCGACATCAACATCGTCTGATCCGCCCGCCCGCCAAGCGCAGCTCGGCTCCGGCCCGGACGAACGGGTCGGAGCCGAGGCCTGTCGGAGCTGGTGGTCGGGCCTGCCCGACTCTCCGGCGACGTCCTCGTACGCTGCACCACCGGCAGGCAGCGGGGTAGCCTCGGGCGGGTGCGGATCATCGCGTTCCTGGCCATCTTCGTCGTCGTGCTGATCGCCGTCCTGCTGGTTTCCGTGGTCCTGACGGGCGGTGCGCGACGCCGACGCCATACCGCGCAGATGTCCGCCCGCTGGGCGGTGCGCCACTATGCCATACCGGGGCGTGGCCACACCGTCGTCGGTGTCACCCTGACCGACGCGGACGGGCGGGTGCACGGCGAGCACGTGGTCGCCCGCATTCCCGACGATGCCCAGGACTGGCAGCGCGACTTCGTCGCCGCCCGTCAGGAGGCCGAGGAGCGCGCATTCCACCTCAACATCGACCGTCCACCGATCGAGGGCTGACGCCGGCTGTGCGGCGAAGCCACGGGTTGGCCGGCCCGCTACCGTCCCTCGTCGCGTACGTCGACGAGGGTGCTGCCGTCACCGAGCTGGTCGCGAGTGATGATGCTCAGGCTGCCGTCCGTCTCCAGCACGACAGCGGCAAGGTCGTGGAGGTCGCCCGCGCCGTGGCTGCGGGCGGCCTGCCGGATCTCACTCTCCGCCACCCGGGTGGACCGCAACGTCTCGCTTCGTAGCTGCCCGTCCCGGAGCAGCATGGTGGGCCGGGCCTTGAGCACCTTCTGCGACGGTGGCCAGCGTACGGCGAGCAGCGCGACTGCGTACTGCAACGCCACCAGCAGGATCAGGGCGAGAATTCCCTCCACCAGCGAGACGTCCCGCGACAGCAGGATCGTCGCCAGCGTCGAGCCCAGCGCGACCGTGACCACGAAGTCGAAGGCGTTCAGCTTGGACAGGGTCCGCTTGCCGGAAACCCGCAGGATCACCACCAGCGCCGGATAGATGATCGCCGCGACCACGAGCAGGCGTACCAGGTCGGCAGGATTGTTCAGCACCATCGTGCCGGCGGTACTCAGGTCATTCACCGAGGTGGCGGAGCCGGTTGCTGACATCGTGCACTCCCGGTGTACGCCAGGCGAGGGCATGCGCCTCGGCGCTCGTCTCGGCCGTGCTCACTGTGCCGTCGAGCACCACCACCCGGTTCTGCACCTCGATGCAGATTCGCTCCTGACGCAGGCGTGAGTCCTGCTGCATGCTCGCGAGCAGCTGACAGGCCAGTCGGGTGTCTTCGCTGGTGGGCTCGGCGTAGAACAGCGGCGGCAGGTCGTGGGGAAAGAACCAGGGGTGGGTCATGGCTGACTCCTTCAGGGGATTCGTCTGCTACGACTGCCCTACCCGGCGGCCACGGCGGACAACACGACGAACCGATGACGGTCTCTACCCGTGACTGTGACGGTCGGCGAAGATCGGCAGCTCGACGTTTGCGGCCGTGGATTTCGGGTAGCGGGCCAGCCAGGGTGCCGATCGCGGCTTGGCCGCACGACCGCCGGGAGGACGTCATCGTGACCCGCCGATCGCTCCGGGACGGCACCACGAGCCAGCGCGCGTGGGCGACGTACCTGTGAACGGGCGGCACCGGTCAGGCCGTCGCGACACCGACCACCGACATCCGATCGGGCTGTCCGGACGCGTCCCCGGCCGGGCCGCCAGGCCGGCACAGCGATGAGCCGGCCCACCGACGGCGAGCAGGCGCCGGAGGACGCGGTTCTGAACGGTGTCGCCCGGCGGCTCGACAAGCCGATGGGTGCCCTCGGCGTGCTCTTCGTGCTGGTCGTCCTCGGGCAGGCACTCGCCGGACATCCCACGCTGTCCACGGCCCTGACCGTGCTGGGCTGGGTGCTGTGGGCGGTGTTCGTGGGCGAGTTCGCCCTGCGCGCCTGGCTGGCCCGCCATGACGCCCGCCGGTTCTGGCGACGCAACTGGTGGCAGCTCATCTTCCTGGCCGTACCGTTCCTCCGGTTCGCCCGGGCCGCCTCCGCCCTGCGTGCGGCCCGAGCCGGCGGCGTCATCACCGCCGCCGTCCGCGGCTCGCGCTCCGCCGGTAGGTTGCTGACCGACCGGATCGCATGGCTGGCGATCATCACCGCGACGGTCGTCCTCAGCGTCGGCCAACTGCTGGTCGTCACCGGCACCTACCGGTCGTACGGACCGGCGCTGCACGATGTCGCCATGACCACCATCACGGGTGAACCACTCGGCGTCGACGATCCGCTCGCCCAAGTCGTCGAGCTGGTACTCGCGATCTACTCGGTGGTGGTGTTCGGCACTCTGGCGGGGGCGTTCGGCGCCTTCTTCCTGAGTGCCGACCGGGAGCGTAAGGCTGCGGCGACGTGAGCCGCCCCCGTACGGCCGCCGCCCGACTCGCCGAGATCCGGCAGAGTTTCTGGCTCGTCCCGGCGATCTTCGCGGCGAGTGCCGTCGTGGTGGCCATCGGGCTGTCGGTGCTGGAGCTGCGGCTGCGGCTGCCGGTCGAGACCATCCTGCCGAGCGGGCCCGCCGGTGCCCGGTCCCTGCTGTCGTCGATCATCACGGCGATGATCTCGTTCACCGCGCTGGTCTTCTCCATCACCGTCGTGGCGCTGCAACTGGCCAGCAGCCAGTACTCCCCGCGGGTGCTGCGCACGTTCCTTCAGGACCGGGTCATCCAGTCGACACTCGGAACGTTCGTGGCGACGTTCCTGTTCGCGATGGTGGTGCTGGCCGCGCTGCCGGCCCGCGACAGCGAGCGGCTGCCCGAACTCTCGCTCGCCGTGTCGATGTCGCTCGTGCTGGCCAGCACCGCGATGTTCATCTACTACCTGCACCACATCACCACGGTGATGCGGGTGTCGCACATCATCGTCGCCATCGGCGCGCAGACCCGACGCACGATCGAACAGCACGTGCCGGACCGCGAGGAGCCGGGCGAGGTCCCGGGCGAGGTGGTGCAGGTCGTGCCGGCCGCAGCGGCGGGCCTGGTCACCAGCGTCGACCTCGCCCTGCTGGCTCGGCTGGCCCGCGAGCACGACTGCGCGATCACCGTCGTGCCGGCACCGGGAGACTTCGTGGTCACCGAAGCACCGCTGCTGCAATGCCACCGGCTGCCCAACGGTGAGCCCCGCCTGCTGCCAGTCGAACGCGTCGCCCACTCGGTCACCATCGACGTCGAGCGCACACCGGGCCAGGACGTGGGATTCGGTCTCCGCCAGTTGGCGGACATCGCCACTCGTGCGCTCTCTCCCGCCTCGAACGACGTCACCACCGCGGTGCGCGCCGTCCAGGAGGCGCACGAACTGCTCCGCCGGCTCGCGACCCGGCCCGATCCGGTGGGGATCGTGCGGGACGACGACGGCACGGTGCGGGTGCTGGCGAAACGTCCCACCTACGACACCTACCTGGCGATGATCATTGACGAGCTGCGGAACACCGCTACCGGGGAACCACGGATCAACCGGCTGCTCGACGCCGTCGTGGCCGACCTGGACTCCGTGGCACTCCCGACCCACCGGCCGGCGATCCGTCGGCGGTTGCCGACGAGTTGACGGCGGGTCCGCAGCCCTTCGCCGCTGACCACCCGCACTCGCCGCAGAGCACCTGCCGAGGCGTCAGATCCCCTGCCGGAACGGTGGCCCGGCATCGGCCAGGAAATCCCGCAGAGATCGCGCGGGCCGTCCGGTCACCCGCTCGACGGAGTCGGTGACCTGCGCGAAGCTGCCCGCCCGCACGCGTTCGAAGGTCAGCGCGAAGAGTTCCCGCTCGAAGCCGGTGGTCCCGTCCACGACCTCGTCAATGGTCATCTCGCGAGCGGTCACGGTACGCCCTACCGCGGCGGAGAGCAGCTCTGCGGTGCGAGGCAGGGAGAGTGCCTCCGGGCCGGTGAGCTCGTACACCCGGCCGGCGTGCTCGTCGTTGCGCAGCGCTCGCTCGGCCACGGCGGCGATGTCCCGGGCGTCGATCCAGGCCAGGCTGGCACCACCGCTGGAGAACGGCAACTTCCCGTCGGTGATCTGGTCGCGGTAGAAGCGCGGGTCGGTGAAGACCTGCATGAACCAGCTGGGCCGCAGGATCGTCCAGGCGTGACCACTGCCGCGTACCGCCTGCTCGGCACGCGGCGCCCATCCGTCGGCGCCCATGTAGTCGGCATCCTGCTCGGACAGCAGGACGATCCGGGCCCCGGCGGGCGTCTCGTCGAGCAGTGCGCCGATGAGGTCCGGCGCGTCCGCACGGTCCGGTCGGACGATGTACATGGCGTCCACGCCCTCAGTCGCTGCCTTCCATCCGGATGGGTCGTCCCAGGAGAAGGCGGTCGGGCGGACGCCGTCGATGTCGACCGTGGTCGGGTTGCTGCTGCCGCCGAGTACGTCAGCGCTCTCCTGCGCGACAAGCAGCCTGGCCAGCGGCAACCCGGTCTTGCCACGGACCCCGGTCACCAGTACGCGGGGCCTGCCGGCCCTCACCGAGCTCGGACTCTCCACGTCGAACCACCTTTGGTTGATTCACTAAAGCTTCTCGACCCACTAAAGCAGCGTTATCTGAGGGAGTCAACTAATCTGTGCTCATGACCGAGGTGGCGGACGCCCTTGCCCAGCAGGTGTGGGACCTCGTCCTCGCCTACGACGCAGCCTACGGCCGCGCGGCGCAGGTTGCCGGGCTCAGCGCCGCACAGGCATGCCTGCTCGAACACCTCTCCGGGGACAGTCGCCCGATGGGGGAACTCGCCTCGGAGTTGCAGTGCGACGCCTCGAACGTCACCCAACTCGTCTCCCGAATGGAGACCCGTGGCCTGGTGGCGCGGGCGCCGGACCCGGACGACCGGCGGATCAAGCGCGTGTCGATCACCCCGGCCGGGCGGGACATGCGCCGCGTCGTCCGGGGCGCGTTCGAGTTCCCGTCCGAGCGGCTGGCGCTGCTCAACGACCAGGAGCAGCGCCAGCTTTCCGGCCTGCTGGGGAAGATGTTGGGCAGCACTTCATAGGGCCGTGCCGGTCGCGCCTGGACCACCGTCCTGGCCTCGAACCCCGCCCGGCCCGCCGCCCTGGCCTCGAACCCCACCCGGCCCGACCGAGTGCCTGTGGGTGCCCGACCGGCTGGCGTACGCGCACTTGCAAGCCATCCCAACAAATGGGCGAACATCGATGTTAGCGTCATCATGCTGGCGGATGCCGGGCACCGGGTGGGAAGTTCGGCCGGCCGGGGCGGTGTGGGTGTCGCAGGCGGTCGTTGAGTGGCCGTGCCGTGGTGGTGGCAGGTCGGGTGTCCGATAATTCCGGAACGTCACGGCCTCGTGATTCCGGAACATTACGTCTTGACGAACGTCATGTTATCGCCCACAGTCGATGGTCAAGGACGGCGATGCCTACGGCTTACCGGGCGAGCCTGCTTCGTCCGACCGGTGGACCAGGCGTGTGCGGGGACGCGTCGACGTTGATGTTAGCGCTAACACAAACGGCGCAGATGCTAGGCGGTGTGCCCATCCTCGGGCGGACCGGTCGGCTCTCGGTCATTGAAGGAGGAACATGTCTGCCTTTGGTAGATCTCCCGCTCTCCCGCCGCCCTCGCGGCAGCGTAGGTGGTTGCTGCGGGTCGCCGCAGCGGGCGTGACGGCGGTGGTGGCGGGTAGCGCCGCCGCAGTGGCGGTGTCGACACCCGCCGCTGCGGCGACTGTCGACACCAACGCCTGGTACGTGTTGGTCAACCGCAACAGCGGCAAGGCCCTCGACGTGTACAACCTGGCCACGAACGACGGCGCGCGGATCACCCAGTGGTCGCGGAACAACGGCAACCAGCAACAGTGGCAGTTCGTGGACTCGGGTGGTGGCTACTACCGGTTGAAGTCGCGGCTGTCCAACAAGGTGCTGGACGTCTACAACTGGTCGACCGCCAACGGTGCCAGCATCGTGCAGTGGGCCGACCACAACGGGGCGAACCAGCAGTTCCGGTTGGCCGACTCCGACGGCGGCTACGTCCGGTTGATCAACCGGAACAGCAACAAGGTGATGGAGGTGCAGGGCGCCTCGACTGCCGACGGCGGAAACATCGTGCAGTACGACGACTGGAACGGTGCCAACCAACAGTGGCAGCTGGTCCGGATCGATGGCGGCGGAAACCCGACGCCGACCACGCCGCCCCCGTCGGGCACCTGCAACCTGCCGTCGTCGTACCGGTGGTCGTCGACCGGACCGCTGGCGCAGCCGCGGTCGGGTTGGGTGTCGTTGAAGGACTTCACCCACGCGCCGTACAACGGTCAGCACCTGGTCTACGGCACCACGCACGACACGGGCACGTCGTGGGGTTCGATGAACTTCGGGCTGTTCTCGAACTGGAACCAGATGGGTTCGGCCAGCCAGAACCAGATGCCGTTCTCGGCGGTCGCGCCGTCGCTGTTCTACTTCGCGCCGCGTAACGTCTGGGTGCTGGCGTACCAGTGGGGTGGCCCGGCGTTCTCCTACCGGACGTCGACGAACCCGACGAACGTGAACAGCTGGTCGGCGCACCAGACGTTGTTCACGGGTTCGATCTCGAATTCGGGTACGGGTCCGATCGACCAGGCGTTGATCGGTGACGACCAGAACATGTACCTGTTCTTCGCCGGGGACAACGGCCGCATCTACCGGGCCAGCATGCCGATCGGGAACTTCCCCGGCAGCTTCGGGTCGAACTACACCACGATCATGACCGACTCGACGAACAACCTGTTCGAAGGCGTCCAGGTGTACAAGCTCCAGGGACAGCAGCGGTACCTGATGATCGTCGAGGCGATCGGCTCGCAGGGCCGTTACTTCCGCTCCTTCACCGCCACCAGCCTGGGCGGCAGCTGGACCCCGCAGGCCACCAGCGAGAGCAACCCGTTCGCGGGTAAGGCCAACAGCGGCGCCACCTGGACCAACGACATCAGCCACGGCGAGTTGATCCGCACCAA
Source organism: Micromonospora sp. C51 (assembly GCF_018070435.1). NCBI lineage: Bacteria > Bacillati > Actinomycetota > Actinomycetes > Micromonosporales > Micromonosporaceae > Micromonospora > Micromonospora sp. C51. The sequence continues at coordinate 47,649 of NZ_JAGPXQ010000019.1, forward strand.
CGCCGACCAGACCATGACCATCGACCCCTGCAACCTGCAACTGCTCTACCAGGGCCGTGACCCCAACTCCGGCGGTGACTACGGTCGCCTGCCGTACCGTCCCGGCCTGCTCACCCTGCAACGCTGACGACACGACACAGATCCGGCTCGAAGATGCCTGATCGTCGTGGATGAGGGCGCTCGCCGAATCGGATGAGCGCCGGCACGCCCCACGATCGATCGGGTGGCCGGAACGGGCGGGCTCGGTGCAGACCGAGCCCGCCCGGTCAGTCGGTGGACGCCGTTTGCCGACGCCCTGGTGGGGAAGTCCCACGAGCGCGGCGGCGGTGACCGTCGCCGGCAGGAGGGGATGCCGACGATGACGAACCACCCGTCCATCGCAGCGCCCCTGAGCGCCGTGGACGCGCCAGCGCTCCTGACCCTCGGGGTGGAGGAGGAGTTCCTGCTGCTGGACCCGCAGACGGGGGAGAGCCTGCCGGTTGCCGACCGGGTGTTGACGGCCCTGCTCGGTGCGGCCCGGAAGCAGAGCCGGCAAGAGTTCCGGCACAGCATGGTGGAAATGGTCAGCCCGGTCTGTGCCGACCTGGCCGATCTCCGGGCGCACCTGATCACCTTGCGACGTGCCGCGGCAGAGGCGGCGCGGTCGGCGGGAGCGCAGTTGGTCGCGGTGGGAGCCACTCCGGTGCATGAGTCGTACCGGACTGTTCCGGATGAACCTCGCTATCACGCCATGTCCCGCCGTTTCGGTCCGGTCGCGCACGATCCTGCCGTGTGCGGCTGTCACGTGCACGTTGGCCTACCGGACCGGGAACTGGCGGTGCAGGTCTGCAACCACCTGCGTCCGTGGCTGCCGGTGGTGCAGGCGCTCACCGCCAACTCGCCGCTGCACGACGGCGCGGACACCGGCCACGCGAGCTGGCGTTCCATGCAACTGGAGCGCTGGCCGAGCATCGGACCCACCCCGTACTTCGCCTCGTTCGCCGACTACGACGCGACGGTGGCGGAACTCGTCGACGCGGGCATCATGCTCGACGCGGCGATGGTCTACTGGTACGCCCGACCGTCCGCCAGCTACCCCACCGTGGAGATCCGGGTCGGGGACGTCTGCCCGGGGGTGGACGACACGGTGTTGGTCGCGGCTCTGGTGCGAGCCCTGGTCGCCACCATGGTCGACCAGGTGCGGGCCGGCGTTGCGGCACCCCGCCTGCGTAGTTGCCTGCTTGCGGCGGCCCACTGGCGAGCTGCTCACGAGGGGTTGGACGGCCGGCTGATCGATCTGCGTGGTGGCGGTGCGCGTCCGGCGTGGGACCTCGTGGAGGAGTTGTTCACCACGGTGACCTCCGCGCTGATCCGGCACGGCGACTTGTCGTACGTCCAGCAGCAGTTGGTCCGGTTGCGCCGCGACGGCACCGGCGCGGCCCGGCAGCGGCGGGTCATCGCACGCACCGGTGGGGACGTGCGGGCGGTCCTCGACCACCTCGCCGCCGAGACCACCGCCGGGTGAACCGGCAGCCGGCGCCCTCAGCGGATGCCGTGGGTCTGGAGCCAGAGTTCGAGCAGGCCCAACTGCCACAGCTTGTTACTGCCCGCGGCGGCCTGCGCCTGTTCGGGGTCGGCGAGTAACGCGTCCACGTACGCCGGACGGAACAGCCCACGCTCGCGCGCTGCCGGCGCCCGTAGCGCCGCCACCACGAGGTCGCGGACCGGGCCGTCGACGTTGCGTAGCGCGGGCACCGGAAAGTAGCCCTTCGGCCGGTCGATCACCTCGGCGGGCAGCACCTCGCGGGCGACCTCCTTGAGCACGCCCTTGCCACCTTGGGCAACCTTGTGCTGGGGTGGGCAGGCTGCCGCGAGGGCGACCAGATCCTGGTCCAGGAACGGAGTACGTACCTCCAAACCCCACGCCATGCTCATGCTGTCCACCCGCTTGACGGGATCGTCGGGAAGCATCAGGTGGGTGTCCAGGCGCAGTACTGCGTCCAGGGCGGTCTCCGCGCCCGGTACGTTCAGCTCCGTTGTCACCAGCTCACGACTGGCATCGACGTCGACGGCGTGTGCCGGACCGACCACCCGGACCAGCTCGGCGTGGTCGCGGTCGAAGAAGGCGGCGGTGAAGGTCCGCGCCGCCTCGGCCCGGGGCACCTGGGTCAGGGGCTGGTGGTAGCCGTATCCGGCGAACACCTCGTCGGCACCCTGCCCGGACTGCGCCACCTTGACATGCGCGGCCACCTGCTCGGAGAGCAGGTGGAAGGCGACCACGTCATGGCTGCCCATTGGCTCGGTCATCGCCTCGACCGTCCGCCGGACGGCCGGTACCAGGTCGTCGTTGGCGAGTTGGATGCGGAGATGGTCGGTGCCGTACGCGCGGGCGACCAGGTCCGAGTAGTGGAACTCGTCGCCGGCCTCGCCGTGCCGGCTGTCGAATCCGATACTGAAGGTGCGGAGGTGCTGCTGACCGGCCTCGGCGAGCAGAGCCACGATGAGACTCGAGTCGAGTCCGCCGGAGAGGAGCACGCCGACCGGCACGTCGGCGACGAGCCGTCGTCGCACTGCGGTGCGCAGTGCTTCACCGATGGCGGCCCGCCAGTCCCGGTCGTCCCAGCCGGCATGGGCGGGATCCCGGGCGTAGACCGGCCGCCAGTAGACGTGATCGCGGCTACGCCCGTCGGCCTCGACGACCCGCACGGTGGCCGGTGGCAGCTTCCGTACGCCGCGCAGGATGGTGCGGGGCGCCGGCACGATCGAGTGCCAGGACAGGTAGTGGTGCAGCGCCACCGGGTCCACGCTGGTGTCCACGTCGCCCGCCTTGAGCAGCGCCGGCAACGTCGAGGCGAACCGCAGCCGGCCCGGCGCCTCGGCGAGGTAGAGGGGCTTGATGCCGAGTCGGTCCCGGGCCAGCACGAGCCGACGCCGGGTGCGGTCGATCAGGCCCACGGCGAACATGCCGACCAGATGGTCGACGAACTCCTCACCCCACTGTGCGTACGCCACCAGGATCACCTCGGTGTCACTGGTGGAGTGGAAGGTGTGCCCTGCGGCGCGCAGCTCCTCGCGCAGCTCGGGGTAGTTGTAGACGCACCCGTTGAAGACCAGGGCGAGGCCGAGATCCTCGCGCACCATGGGCTGGCCGCCCGCGTCGGACAGGTCGATGACGGTCAGCCGGCGGTGCCCGAGGGTCACCCAGCCATCGCTCCACAGACCCTCGCCGTCCGGGCCCCGGGACCGCATCGCTTCGGTCATCCGGGTAACCGCGTCGGCGTCGGGCGTGGTGCCGTCGAACCTAGCCTCACCGCTGATGCCGCACATCACGTTCCGTCCCTCGCCCGCCATCAGGCGTTTCGGGATGGCCGGTATGCCACGACGCTACGTGGCGGAGGTTCTCGGCGGGGCCGGATTGCGGAAGGGGAACCGGAGATTCCCGGTCAAGAGGATCAGGTCAGGCCCGGCGAGCGGGTGTGTCGAGGTGAGTCGCCGCCGATGTCATCGACCGTCGCCGTACGGGTCGGGCGGCGGCGCCGCCGGGGCGTGGCGGAGCAACGTGTGGGGGGTGACGCTGGTCGGCGCCACCCCCACACAGAGGTTGTTACCGGGCGGTGCAGGAGAGGGTGGGTGTGCCGTTGGTGCCGTTCCAGGAGCCGTTGAAGCCGAAGGTGGCGCTGCTGTTGGCGCTCAATGAGCCGTTGTGGCCGACGTTCGAGGCGGTGACCGAGGAGCCGCTCGAGGTGATCGACGCGTTCCAGGAGTTCGTGATGCTCTGGCCGTTGGGCCAGGTCCAGTTCACCGTCCATCCGGAGATGGCGGCGTTGCCGGCGCGGACGGTGACCTCGCCGCCGAAGCCACCGGGCCACTCGCTGGTCGTGCGGTAGGTGGCGGTGCAGGCACCGTTACCGGTCGGCGGGGGCGTGGTGGGCGGCGGGGTCGTGGGCGGGGGCGTGGTGGGCGGCGGCGTGGTCGGCGGCGGGGTGGTGGGCGGCGGGTTGCTGCCGCCACCGAAGGTCACGTCGCTGCAGATGTAGTACGGCTGGTCGAGGTGGGACGCCTGCCAGATCGTGTAGACGACGTGCCGGCCGGTGCGGTTGCCCGCGTTGACCTGCGCCTCGTAGAGCCCGGTGGTGGGGTACGAGCCGGTGCGGAGCACCAGTTCCAGGCTGTTCCAGGTGAGGGGCTGCGTGGTCGGGTCGAAGCCCTGCTTGGTGATGTAGATGAGCATGTAGTCGGCACCGTGCCGGGCGCCGTCGGTCAGCGTCAGGGTGAAGTTGTTGGGCATCGGCTTGGCGGTCCAGGCACCGACCGTGTCGAGCGAGGCGTACAGCCCGCCCTGGGTACGGCCGCCGCTGCACAGCTGCCCGTCCGGAATGACGGCCTGGTGGTTGCCGCCGACGTTCTCGCGGAACAGGCCGTTCCAGTTCCACATCGTGTTCGGGTTGGCCTGGAAGGCCTGCCAGCACATCGGGTCGCTCTGGGCCATGGCCGGGTTGAGGTGGTCACCACCCCAGCGTTCCCAGCATCCGTAGTTGCGGGACGGCGGAGTCGTGACCGACCCGTGCGCCGAGGCCGGGCCGGGCTGATTGACCACGACCATGGTGAACGCGGCGACGAGGACGGAGGCCGCGCCGAGTCCTAGTCGACGTGCTGTTCGTGCGAGTTTCATTGATGCTCCAGTTGATCCGCCGACGCCGGTGTCACCCGCCGGGGTGCCCAAACCCCGGGAGGAATGCGTCGATCGATATGACGACCTCAAGAGGGCAGGCGTGTGACCACGCTGCCTGCGACGGCTTGGCGGCTCCCAACCGCGATAGTACCCATCGTATCCACCGGTGTGAATCTTTTCCGGAAGGGGTCGGTGGGTTAGCCGCTGAGGGCGTCCTGGCAGGCCCGGGCGAGCCGACGCTGGCGGGTCAGCCGCCGCCACAACCCGAGCGGCGGCGCCACGGCGGTACGCGCAGGTGTCGCCGTGACGGTCAGCACGCCGTCGGTCAGCTCGCCCCGGGTCGTCCACGGGGTCCACCGTTCGAGGTCGGGGGCGGAGAAGTCGTGCCCCAGCAGCACCGCCGGGCCGTCGGCGGGTACGCGACCCGCGAGGCTCCTCACCCGGACCGCCTTGCTCCCCTCGTGGTCGGGTCGCGTCACCGAGTCCACGTACAGCTGTTGATCGTCGCGGGCGACCGCCAGCATCTCGCCGACCCCGTCGACGCGGGCACCGACCGCGGTCGTCGTGACGACGTCCAGCACCACGATCAGTCGGGGCAGGTACCACCAGTGCTCGCGGCGCAGCAGTGGCGAGTCGATCAGAGCGCGGGCCGGCGGGTACTTGCGCAGTTCCTGGTTGAGCAACTGTTCCGCGAAGAGCGCGCCCTCGCGGTCCTCGGTCAGCCGGGGCCGGCCGGCCACCGCGACCGGCCGCCAGCCAGGCCCGGTGAGCCGGTCGTCGGAGACGACAAGCGCCGCGACCGGCGCGGCGGCCAGCCGGCGGGCGAAGGCGGCCTCGGCGTACGGGAAGGCGACGGCGGGCCGGTCGTCGAGCAGCAGCGGCGTGACCGGCCGGGCCTGCGGCAGGCCCTCCCGGTCGAGCCAGGCCAGCTCGCCGACGGTGGCGGCCTGGATCGCGCGGCGAACATCCGAACTCACGTCCATGTGATCGAGCCGTTCGGTTGACCTTGGAATGTGATCCCCGTTACATTACCGGCAGGTTTCGGGATCTGCACACGAGCGCCCGCCCCCACGGGCCGCAAGGAGGCAGCCGTATGCCCGCCATCGTCGTCGTCATCGCGGTCATGGCGATGTTCGCCCTCGGCTACCGGTACTACTCGCGATACCTCGCCGACCGGGTGTACGGGTTGGACCCGGCCTATGTCACCCCGGCGCACCGGTTCTCCGACGGAGTCGACTTCGTCCCCACGAACAAGCATGTGCTCTTCGGTCACCACTTCACCTCGATCGCCGGAGCCGCCCCGATCGTCGGCCCGGCGATCGCGGTGTTCTGGGGGTGGGGACCGGCGTTGGCCTGGGTGGTCCTCGGCACCATCTTCGCGGCGGGAGTACACGACTTCGGGGCGCTCGCGGTCTCGGTGCGGCACCGCGCGCGCAACATCGGCACCCTCGCCGCGGACGTGATCAGCAAGCGGGCCCGTACGCTCTTCCTGCTGATCATCTTCTTCCTGCTCACGCTGGTGAACGCGGTCTTCGCGGTGGTGATCGGCAACCTGCTCGTGGCGTACCCGGGCGCGGTCATACCGATCTTCGTGGAAATTCCCCTGGCCATCGCGATCGGCCAGTACATCTACCGCACCCGCAGCGCGGCGCTGGTGCCGTCGCTCATCGGCGTGGCCGCGCTCTACTTCCTGATCTGGGTAGGCAACCTCTACCCCATCGAGATCAACGGGTTGGCCGACGCGCTGGGCTTCGAGCGGACGCGTGACCTGTGGGTGATCATCCTCTTCATCTACGCGTTCATCGCCTCCCGGCTGCCCGTGTGGTTGCTGTTGCAGCCGCGCGACTACATCAACTCGCACCAACTGTTCATCGCCATCGCGGTGATCTTCGCCGGAGTGCTGGTCGGCATGGACCGGATCGTGGCGCCGATGTTCAACGACGTGCCGGCCGGCTCACCGAGCATCTTCCCGTTCCTGTTCATCACCGTCGCCTGCGGTGCGATATCCGGGTTCCACTCGCTGGTGGCCTCCGGCACCACCTCCAAACAGCTCGACAAGGAGACCGACGCCCGGTACGTCGGCTACGCCGGGGCGATCGGCGAGGGCAGCCTCGCCCTCGGGTCGATCATCGCGGTCACAGCCGGGGTCGCCGCCACACGCGCCGAGTGGGAGGGGCTGTACGCCAGCTACGCCGAGGCGTCGGGCGGCGCCACCCGCAACTTCGTCAACGGCATCGCCAGCTTCGCCACCAACCTCGGCATCGAGTTCCAACTCGCGACCGTCTTCGCGGCAGTGGTGGTGATCTCGTTCGCGGCCACCACCATGGACACCGGCGTCCGGTTGCAGCGCTACATCGTGCAGGAGATCGCCGAGTTGGTCGGCTGGCGGCGGCTGTCCCGTCACCTGACCCTGGCCGGGCTGCTGGCGATCGCCGCGCCTCTGACCCTCGCCCTGCTGCCGGGCGGCGGGGACGCCGGCTACACCTTCGGGGTGCTGTGGCGACTCTTCGGCACCACCAACCAGCTCACCGCCGGGCTCGCCCTGGCCGTCATCGCGGTCTGGGTGCTGCGCCGTCGACGCAACCCGGTCGCGGTCATCGTGCCGCTGGTCTTCCTGCTGGTGATGACGACCTGGGCACTGATCGTGCAGCTGCGCGAATTCGTGGCGGCCGACGAGTGGGTGCTGGCACCCCTGGACGCCATCATCTTTGTCCTCGCCCTCTGGCTGATCGTGGAGGCGGTGCTCGCCCTGCGTCGCGCCAGTGGTCAGCCCGTCGAGGCGGAATCGGATTCCGGACCCGGCCCGGACAGCGACGGTACGGGCGCCGCCGACTCCGAGCCGGCCGACCAGTCGCAGCGGGCGGTCGGCGCCGAGTCAGCAGCCGGTGCCGGTGCCACCGACGATCGCCGCTGATGGCCCGGCACCGGGTTCTGTTGATCCGACCGTGGGACGCTGCCGGGGTCGGCTCCGGCTGCTGCACCGGCGCGGCCGACATCTGCGTCGAGGGCCGGCACGAGGATCCCGCGCTGGCTCGGCAACGGGCCGACCAGCGCCCGTTGGGCGAGGTCTACCAGGTGGTACGCGCCGGTCTGCCAGCCGAGATCGCGGTGGAGATCGTCGATCCGCGTAACACGCTGTTCCTGTTGCCGGCGATCGTGCGCGATGGTCGCCGGCACCGGCGGCCCTGGCGGGCCCTGTTGCGCGACCTGGCCCGGGGCACCGGATACGCGGCGATCATCGTGGACGGCCGGGTGGTCAGCGAGTCCGGCCTACCCCCGGCGGAGCAGGCCCTGCACATCGTCCGCCGGGCGCTCGACTCGTCGGCCGACCTCAGCTGCCGCAACAGCCGCCGGCCCGGTCGGTAGCCGGCCCGTCGGTGCTCACCAGGTTCAGCGGTGCGGCGAGCAGACCTCCGCTGATACCGGTGGCGAGGCCCTTGCCGGTCCGCTCGGGTGCTGGGCCACAGCAGTCGTCACCGGCGACCGAGTCGGCCGGGCTGCTGTTGCAGACGCCGGTTTCGGGCAGTTCGAGTCGTACGTCGCGGGCGGCCTGCCAGTCGCCGGCGAGGGCGGCCACCACGGATCGGGTCTGCTCGTAGCCGGTGGCCATGAGGAAGGTGGGCGCGCGGCCGTAGCTCTTCATGCCGACTGCGTAGTAGCCGGGTTCCGGGTGGGCGAGTTCGTCGACGCCGTGCGGTGGGACGGTGCCGCAGGAGTGTTCGTTGGGGTCGATGAGCGGAGCCAGAGCGCGAGTGGCGCCCATGATCGGGTCGAGGTCCAGACGCAACTCGGCCGCGATCGTGTGGTCGGGCCGGAAGCCGGTCGCGGCCACGATCCGGTCCACCATGACCTGCTCCTGGGTGTCGTCGGCGCGCCGGACGATCACCGTGACCCGACCGTCGGTGGGGGTGATCGCGTGGACGGAGAATCCGGTCAGCAGGCGGATGCGGCCGGCGTCGACGTGCGCCCGCAGCCGCGTACCGAGCGCGCCGCGAGCGGGTAGCGCGTCCGCGTCGCCGCCGCCGTAGGTACGCGTCGGTGACAGCGCGCGGATGGCCCACGTGACCTCGGTGCCGGGTACGGCGGCGGCGAGCTCGGCGAGCGAGAGCAGGGTGTTGGCGGCGGAGTGCCCGGCGCCGACGACCAGAGTGTGCCGACCTGCGAAGCGGGCCCGGTCGGTGCCGAGGACGTCGGGCAGCGCGTGCTCCAGGTGGGCGGCGGCGTCGGTTTCACCCTGGGCGGGCAGGCCGGACGCACCGAGCACGTTCGGGGTGTCCCAGGTGCCGGAGGCGTCGATGACGGCTCGGGCGAGGATCTCCCGTCCGTCGGTGAGGCGGAGCAGGAAGGGAGCGGATTCCCGACCGGTCGTGCGCAGCCTGTCGTAGCCGAGTCGGCTGATCGCCGCCACCCGGGCGCCGTAGCGCAGGTGCGGCTTGAGCTGCGGCAGGTTCGCGAGGGGCTGAAGGTAGTTCTCGACGAGGTCCGCCCCGGTCGGCAGAGCGTCCAGATCGGGTGCCACCCAGCCGGCCTCGTCGAGTAGCCGACGGGCGGCCGGATCGATGTTGTACCGCCACGGCGAGAAGACGCGGACGTGGGCCCACTGCCGGACGGCGGCACCGGCGCCGTCGCCCGCCTCAAGGACGGTGTAGGGCAGGGCGCGCTCGTGCAGGTGCGCGGCGGCGGCGAGGCCGACCGGCCCGGCACCGATGACAGCGACGGGCAGTTGATCCAGGTCGCTCATCAGGTACTCCCTAGGTTTGATGGTTGTCGAAACAGCTCCTCGCGTCGACTGGCTGTCTCGACGTTCTTCGAATCAGAGAGTTGCACGTTGATTAGACAGGTGTCAACCTAGAGGCATGTCGAAGCAGGCGGTGCCACTTTCCCTCGATCTGACCGCAGTCCCCTGCTGCCCACCTCTGGCGCAGCAGCGGGTGCCAGGTGAGACCGCCGCGCTGCTGGCACCCGCGTTCAAGGCCCTCGGCGACCCGGTTCGGCTGCAACTGATGTCGATGATCGCCTCGGCCGAGGGTGGAGAGGTGTGTGTCTGCGACCTGACCCCGGCCTTCGACCTGAGCGGCCCGACGATCTCGCACCACCTGCGGGCACTGCGCGAGGCGGGGCTGGTCGACTCCGAACGGCGGGGAACCTGGGTCTACTACCGCGCCCGGCCCCAGCTTCTGCGACAACTCGCCGCCCTGCTCGCGGTCGAAACGACCTCTCCAGCCGACCGTTAGCCGGCAGCTTCCCGGGTGGAGGCGGCACGGGGGAGCTGCGCCCGGTGCCGGGAATCCCACCCGCAGGGTCGGCGTTTCTCCGTATGTACGGCGCGAGACCCGAGCCGAGGAGAAACGGACATGAAGGTACGTAGTTCCCTCCGGTCCCTGAAGCGGAAGCCGGGTTCGACGGTGGTACGCCGCCGCGGTCGGGTGGTCGTGGTCAACCGGCTGAACCCGCAGTGGAAGGGCCGCCAGGGCTGACCTGCTGTTCGAGCGGCGATCGGCGCCGCTCCCGCTGGCCGACCGGCATCCCACCACCCGCGGTCTCATCGGTTCCCCGGGGTGGCTGCCGGTCGTCATCGGGTAACTGCGGCGGCGAGATCCAGGTGACCAGCACCACCGAAATGATCATCAAGAGGAACCACGACGTCAGCTTCGTCAGTGACACCGGATGCCAACCATCCACCTGGCTCGGGTAGAGCCACGCGTTCGACCAGGTGGCGATGTTCTCCGCGAGCCAGATGAAGAAGGCGACGAGGACGAAGGCCAGCAGCAGCGGCATGCGCCATCGCGCCCGGAATATCCGGAAATGCATGACACAGCGGCCGAAGACGAGTGCGACCGCCGCGATGAGTAGCCATCGCACGTCCGGCAGGTAGTGGTTGGCGAAGAAGTTGAGATAGATGGCGACCGCTACCACGGCCGTCAACCAGCGTGGCGGGTAGCGCGTGAAACGCAGGTCGAACAGCCGGTTCACCCGGACCAGGTAGGAGCCGACCGCGGCGTACATGAAACCGCTGAACAGGGGCACCCCGCCGAGCCGGAGCACGCCGTCGGGCTCGTACGTCCACGAGCCGATGTGGGTCTTGAACAGCTCCATGACCGTGCCGACGAGGTGGAACAGGACGATCACCCGAAGTTCGCGCAGGCTCTCCAGCCGTCCGGCGACCATGGCGACCTGGATGGCGACGGCGGCGACGGTGAGGGCGTCGTTGCGGGCGATCCCGGCGTCGTCCGGGTACCAGAGGTGTGCCGCACAGATGATCGCCAGCATGGCGGCACCGAAGACGCAGGCCCAGGCCTGCTTGAGCCCGAAGACCACGAATTCGGTCAACCATCCGCCCGGCCCGTGACGCGGCAGCCGGGCCAGCCGGACGCGGAACCGGGCGTCGATCGCGCGTTCGGCCGTGGTGAGGGTGGGCCGCCCGCCGGGGGTGTGCTGCATCGCTACGAGGTTAGTGCGCGCCGGCCGGCGCGGACCGAGGGCTGGGTACAGCGCGCTGACCTCGCTGTTCGGCGTCGAAGTGGGCCGTTCGGTGGTACGACTGGGGTGCGATCACCGGCGACGCGCGGAGGGGGAGGATGTCCAGTGGGCTGCCGGCGCGGCTGCTGCGACGGCGCGAGATCTCCCGGCGGCCGTCGTTCCTGGAACTCTTCTTCGACCTGGCCTTCATCCTCGCGCTGAACCGGTTGTCCCGCGCTCTTGAGGACGACCTCGGTGTGAGCGGGGCGTTTCGCACGGCGCTGCTGCTGGCCGCCATCTGGTGGGTCTGGTTCGTGACCGCCTGGTCGACCGACTGGTTCGAGCCGCGTACGCCATTGATCAGCGGACTGCTGCTCTGGGTGATGTTCGGCGGGATGCTGATGGCCGCCGCGGCACCGACCGCGTACGCCGGCCACGCGCTGGTGTTCGCCGGTGCGTACGTGGCGATCCATCTGGGGCGGGCCGCCCTGTTGCTGCCGGCCCTGCACGGGCATCCGCTGCAACTGCGGACCCTGCGGGTGGCGATCTGGTTCGCCGTCTCCGGGGTGCTCTGGCTCGCAGGTGCGTTCGTCGGGCCGGCCCAGGTGGTCCTCTGGACGGCGGCGGTGGTGCTGGACTACTCGATGGCGCGACTGCGGTGGCCTACACCGGGGCTCGGGCGCAGCAGTTGGGAGAACCTTCAGATCATCGGAGAGCATCTCTCCGAGCGGTACCAGCAGATCTTCATCATCGCCCTGGGCGAGCTGATCCTGACCGCTGGCATCACGTTCAGCCAAAGCGGGTTCGACCTTGGCCGGACTGCGGCGTTCGCGCTGATGTTCGTCAACGCCGTCAGCCTCGGTCGGCTGTACCTGGTACCCGGCGGGATGCGGCTGGGCACCGCGATCGAGGCCATGGGACCGCCCGGTAGCAGGCTGGGCCTGCTCGCCGGCTACCTGCACCTGGTGATGATCGCCGGCGTCCTGGCGACCGGGGTCGGATCGCGGTTGATGATCATGGAGCCGTTCTCCCATGAGCTGGCCGCCGTCGTGACGATGGCGGCCGGGCCGACGCTCTTTCTCACCGGCTGGATCCTGCTGGCACTGGCCGTGCACGGCCGGTTCTCCTGGCAACGGCTGGTCGGGATGGCTGCCATTCTGATCGCCGCCGTCGCGGGCCACGAACAGTCGTTGCTGGTCAACTCCGCGATCATCACCGGCCTGCTGATCCTGATCGCCCACGGCGACACGCTGGCCAACCGCGTGCGCCGACACCGGGGAACGTGACCGGCGAGGCGACGCCCGAGGCCGACTGAACGGCCGGACGACGAATCCGGGCAAGATGAAATCCTTCGGTTGTCCGGAAGCCGGGTTCGCCGTTCGTCATGTCGGTGGAACCACCGCTGGCGATGATTCGACGGAAAGGCACTGACGTGAAGTACATGATGCTGGTCTGCACCGATCCGGAGCCGGACCCGGAGCCGAGTAACCACCCGGACGTCGAGGTGTGGGTGGCGGAGAACGACGCGGCCGGCCGACGCCTCCAGGGCGCCCAGCTGGCTCCGGCGTCGGCCGCCACCACGGTACGGGTACGCAATGGCCAACTACTGGTCTCCGACGGGCCGTTCGCCGAGGTCAAGGAAATGATCGTCGGCTTCGACCTGCTGGAGTGCGCCGATCTGGACGAGGCGATCGAGGTGGCCCGGGCGCATCCGATGGCCTGGGCCGGGCGAATCGAACTCCGCCCGTTCGCCGACTTCGAGCAGTGACGGATCCGGCCGCCGAGATCGCGGTGCCGCGGGCGTCGACCGACGACGACGGCGCGGCCGCGCAGCGGCGCGCCGGGAACGGGGGTACGGCGGCCGGTCGGGCCGCGGCGGCGCAAGCCGTCGCGGCCACTGCCGTCGAGGCGTACCCGCGGATCGTGGCCGCCCTGATCCGGATCACCGGTGACTGGACGCTGGCCGAGGACTGCACGCAGGAGGCGCTGGAGCGGGCGCTGGACCGCTGGCCGGTGGACGGGGTGCCGACCAACCCGGCGGGCTGGCTGATGGCGGTCGCCCGTAACCGGCTGCTCGACGTGCTGCGGCGGGCCTCGGTCGAACGGCGCAAGCTGCGTGACGTCGCGGTGCTGGCGCTCACCGCCGCCACCGCCGAACCGGTGCCGGACGAGGAGGTGGTGGACGACCGGCTGCGGCTCATCTTCACCTGCTGCCATCCGGCCCTCGCGCCGCAGGCGCGGGTCGCGCTTACCCTCCGGACGATCTGTGCGGTGCCGACCGCCGACATCGCCCGCGCGTTCCTGGTCAGCGAGTCCACCATGACCCGGCGGCTCACCCGGGCCAAGACGAGGATCGCCGAGGCGGGTATCCCGTACCGGGTGCCGCGTGGGCGCGCGCTGACCGAGCGGCTGCCCGGAGTGCTGGGCGTGCTCTACCTGCTGTTCACCCAGGGCTACGACGCTGACGGCGAGCCGGCCTTTGCCGAGGAGGCGATCCGGTTGGCCCGGTTGCTGGTCCGGCTCATGCCGGAGCAACAGGATGCGGCGGCGTTGCTGGCGCTGTGCCTGTTGCAACACTCCCGCCGTACCGCCCGGCGGGACGCCGACGGCGATCTGATCCCGCTCGATCGACAGGACCGGTCCCGGTGGGACCACGCGGCGATCGCCGAGGCCGACCGCCTGCTCACCGGCCTCACCGGGTCCGGCCCGTACGTCTGGCAGGCCCGGATCGCGGCGTGTCACGCCACCGCGCCCAGCGCCGACGCCACCGACTGGCGACGGATCGCCGAGTGCTACGACCACCTCGCCCAGGTGCAGCCCACCCCGGTGGTCGCCCTGAACCGGGCCGTCGCGCACGGTTACGCGTACGGGCCGGCGACCGGGCTGGCCCTGCTCGCCGAGGCGCGCGCCGGTGGCGGGCTCGACGGCTATCCGTTGACCCTGGCGGTGGAGGCGGATCTCGTCGCCCGACAGGGCGACCGGGAGCGGGCAGCGGAACTGTTCCGCGCGGCGGCGGACCGGGTGTCCGGCGATGCCGAGCGTCGGGCGCTGCTGAAACGGGCACGTCGGACTCCCGGGCCCGCCTCGTAGCAACCGGAACCGGAAGATCCGGGTGGACGGGGCTGCGCGGATGACGGAACCGGTCAATACTGCGGAGATGATGCGGAGGGTGGGGGTGAGCGCCGTCGTTCTGCTCGCGTCGAGCGCGGCCTGCGACGCCTCACCGCCGGACGCCGCGCCCGTGTCTCCGGCACCGGCGACCTCGCCCAGGGGATGGACGCCGCCGCCGCTCCAACTGCCCACCGCCGGGCCCGGCGACGCCTGCCCGGTCGCCGAGCCGAAACCCTGGCCCGACCCCGACCAGGCGTCTCGGGTCCTCGGGCCCGGCCCGCTGTACCCGGTCGCCGACTACTTCGCCGACGGTGCCCTGCAACTGCGCGACGAGGACCGGGAACCGGACGGCACGTACTCGAAGAAGGTCCGGTGGATCGGTTCCGGCTACACCGGGCCGGTGCTGGTGAGGGCAGCGCGGATCGACGCGCCGGGCAGCGCGACGGCGGTGTTCTCCTACACCGGCGAGTCCCGCGACGACGGGCATCACGCCGTGTTGACCAGCCAGGAGAGCGATCTGCCGGGCGTCACCACCGTGGACGGGCCGGGCTGCTACGCGTACCAGGTGGACGGGAGCACATTCAGCGTGACGATCGTGTTCCGCGCCGTTCCGGCGAGCCGATCCTGATCACCAGGCGCACGTCCGGTCGACGGATGCCGCGGCACCCGACCAACGCGACTCAAGACCGTAGTTCGACGTACGGGCTCAGGTAGGGGACTCCGGTCGCGGCCTCGGAAACCTGCCAGAGCCGGCTGGCGAGGCCACGGTCGTTGCCGGGCGCGACGATCGGGCGGGCGTGGACCCGGTCATCCCACTTGCGCAGCGAGGGGCCGAGCAGGACGCCGGTCTGCGCGGTCGGACTCGTGGCGGCGTAGAGCAGCGGGACGGTGCCTCGCACCGCGCTACGGGCTACCAGGAGACCCTGGAACCGGACCACGGCACGCTCGGCCCAACCGCTGGCCTGGGCCGGCATCGAGGTACGGGCCATGCCGGGATGGGCCAGGAAGCTGCGTACCGGGCTGCCGGCCAGGCGCAGTCTGCGGTCCAGTTCCATGCCGAACAGGACGTTCGCCTGCTTGGAGCGGATGTACCGCTCGATCCGCGACGTTGCCGGGGCGCCGGCGAGGTCGTCCAGATCCGGTCCGCCGCGGAGCAGGCGGTAGTAGGCGGAACTGACGGTCACCACCCGTGGATCGCGATCCGTTCGGAAGAGGTCCAGGAGCAGGCCGGTGAGGGCGAAGTGGCCGAGGTGATTGGTGGCGAGGACCCGCTCGTACCCCTGCGGGGAGAGCGCGTGCGGCACGGCGCCGACCCCGGCGTTGTTGAGCAGCAGGTCGATCTCCTGGCCCGCGTCGCGCAACTGCGCGGCGAAGGCCCGGACCGAGTCGAGGTCGGCCAGGTCGAGCCGCCGCACCTCCAGGTTGCCGGACATGCCGGAGCGGGCCAACTCACCCTTGGCCGGGTCTCGGACCGCCATGATCACGGTTGCGCCATGGGCGGCGAGGTGTTCGGCGGCGACCAGGCCGAGGCCGCTGCTGGCACCGGTGACGACGGCGGTGCGGCCGGTCTGGTCGGGTACCTCGTCGAGCGTCCAGGCAACGGCCATGGCACGCCTCCAGTCGGTCAGGAGCGGATTACTTATCCGCTCTCAGGTGACGACCATAGCATGTCAGCGGATAGTTAATCCGCTAAGTTCCGGATGGATTATCCTCGTACCGTGACAGGTGGGCCGAGGGCGAACACCGAGTCCCTCCGGGCGGACTCGGCCAGGGTGCGCGCCCGGATGCTGCGGGCCGCCCGCGACCGGGTCGTCGCCGGCGACCTTGACCTGCCGATGAATGCGGTCGCCAAGGCCGCCGGGGTCGGTGTCGGCACCGTCTACCGGCACTTTCCCAGCCGGCAGGCGCTGCTGGAGGCGCTGGCCGCCGAACGGTTCGCCCTGCTGGTGCAGGCGGCCGAGCAGGCCCTTGCCTGTCCCGACGTCGCCGCAGGCCTGGCCCGCCTGCTCCGGGCCGCGCTGGAACACCAGCGCGACGACCCGGCGCTCGCCGTCGTGCTGGCCACCCCCGACACCGCCGACCCGCAGACGACGGAGCTGGTGCAAGCGCTCGCCGATGCCGTCGACCGGCTGCTGGCGAAGGCCCGCGAGGCCGGAGCCATCCGGCCGGAGATCACCGCCGATGACGTCCGGGCGCTGTTCTGCGGGTTGCAGCGCACGGTGCAGGTCGGGAGGGACACCGAGCTGTACATCGACATCCTGCTGCGGGGCATCCGCACCTAGTGCGGACCTCGTCACCGGTCTGTGGTGTGGCACACCGCCCGACGCTCGCGGCTGTCGCGGCAACGGCGACGGAACACCGGCGTGGTTTCATGGGCCCATGGCGAACCCGGTGATCCTTTCCGTCGACGACGACCCGGCGGTCTCCCGGGCGGTCGCGCGGGACATCCGGCGCCGCTACGGCGACCGGTACCGGGTGGTCCGGGCCACCTCCGGCCCGGAGGCACTTGAGGCGTTACGCGAGGTCAAGCTGCGTGGCGAGCAGGTAGCGCTGCTGCTGGCCGACTACCGGATGCCGGAGATGACCGGCATCGAGTTCCTGGAAGCCGCGATGGACCTGTTCCCCGCCGCGCGCCGGGTGCTGCTGACCGCGTACGCGGACACCGGTGCGGCGATCGACGCGATCAACCTGGTAGACCTCGACCACTACCTGCTCAAACCCTGGCACCCGCCGGAGGAGAAGCTCTATCCGGTGGTCGACTCGCTGCTGGAGGCGTGGGCGGCCAGCCCGGCCGCCGGGGAGAGCGAGATCCGGGTGGTCGGGCACCGCTGGTCCGCCGAGTCGTTCACGGTGCGGGACTTCCTCGCCCGCAATCTGGTCCCGTACCGGTGGCTGCTGACCGACGACCCCGAGGGCGGTCGGCTGCTGACTGCGGCCGGAGTGACCCCGGCTGACGTGCCGTTGGTGGTCACTACCGACGGCAAGGCGCTGGTGGCGCCCTCGGAGGCGGAATTGGCCGGGCTGGTGGGACTGGAGGTCACTCCCACCGCGGACTTCTACGATCTGGTGGTGGTCGGCGGCGGGCCGGCCGGCCTGGGCGCCGCCGTGTACGGGGCGTCGGAAGGGTTGCGCACCGTCCTGGTGGAGCGGCTGGCCACCGGCGGGCAGGCGGGGCAGAGCAGCCGCATCGAGAACTACCTCGGCTTCCCGGACGGAGTTTCCGGAGCGCAGCTCACCGATCGGGCCCGCCGGCAGGCGTTGAAGTTCGGCGCGGAGCTGCTCAGCACCCGGGAGGTGGTGGGCCTGGCGGAAGCCGGCTCGGCGCGGTTGCTGCGGTTCAGCGACGGCCAGACACTCGCCGCCCACTCGGTCGTGCTGGCGACCGGCGTGTCGTACCGGATGCTCGGCGCGCCCGGCCTGTCCGACTTCACCGGCCGAGGTGTCTTCTACGGTTCGGCGGCCAGCGAGGCGCCGAGCTGTGTGGGCGAGGATGTCTACATCGTGGGCGGGGCGAACTCGGCGGGGCAGGCCGCGGTCTACTTCTCCCGTTACGCGAAGCGGGTGCACCTGCTGATCCGGGGCGCGGACCTGACCGCGTCGATGTCCCGGTACCTCATCGACCAGCTGAGCCGGATCGACCAGGTGATCGTGCACCCGCACACCGAGGTGGTGGGTGCCGCCGGTGACGAGCACCTGCAACGGCTGACCCTGCGGGACAACCGGACCGGCGAGCAGCGGGAGGTGGAGACGTCGTGGCTGTTCGTCTTCATCGGTGCCGAGCCCCGTACCGCCTGGTTGGACGGCACGCTGGTCCGGGACGAACGCGGGTTCGTGGTCACCGGACCGGACCTGGTCGCCGGGGGCCACCGACCGTCGGGCTGGTCGCTGCCACGCGAGCCGTACCACCTTGAATCGAGCGTGCCCGGGGTGTTCGCCGCCGGTGACGTACGCGCGGCCTCGGTGAAGCGGGTGGCCTCCGCCGTCGGCGAGGGTGCGATGGCCGTGTCGCTGGTGCACCGGTACCTGGAGGCGCAGTGACCAGCGGGGATCCGGGCATCGGCCCGCTGCGGCGGTTGACTGCGGACGACCTGCGGACGCTGTTCCTCTTCGAGTCGCTCGACGATGCGCAGTTGAGCTGGTTGGCCGATCAGGGCCGGGTCGAGCGGCGGAGAGAAGGCGATCTGGTCTACTCCGAGGGTGATTCGGCGGAGTGCTTCTTCGTGCTGCTCGACGGCACCGTGCGGCTCTGCCGCACGGTGCACGGTGACCAGGTGGAGATCAGCCGTACCGCCCAACGCGGCGTGTACGGCGGTGCCACCCAGGCATACCTGGGCGACGATCGGCAGTACCGCAACAGCATGTGGGCGCTTACTAACGCTGAGTTCTTCGTGCTGCCGGCGGAGCAGTTCGCCCACGCGGTGCGTACCTGGTTCCCGATGGCGATGCACCTGCTGGAGGGCATGTTCATCGGGATGCGGGACACCCAGACGCTGATCGGCGAGCGCGAGCGGCTGCTGGCCCTGGGCTCCCTGTCGGCGGGCCTGACTCACGAGCTGAACAACCCGGCGAGCGCCGCGGTGCGGGCGTCCACCAGTCTGCGCGAGCGGATCGCCGGGATGCGGCACAAGCTCGCCATGATCGCAGACGGCCGGCTCGACGGCCGGCGGCTGCATGCTCTGGTGGGTCTTCAGGAGGAGGCGGTCGAGCGGGTGGCCAAGGCGCCGACGCTCTCGCCGTTGGCGACCAGTGACGCCGAGGACGAGTTGACCGACTGGCTGGACGACCGGGGCCTGGCCGCCGGTTGGGAGCTGGCGTCGACGCTGGTCAGCGCAGGGCTGGACGTCGACTGGTTGGAGCGGGTCCGGGCGTCGGTGGGCGAGGAGGATCTGGAAGCGGCGGTGCGCTGGCTGACCTACACGGTCGAGACCGAACTGCTCATGCGGGAGATCGCGGACGCCGCCACCCGGATCTCCACCCTGGTCGGTGCCGCCAAGCAGTACTCCCAGCTCGACCGGGCGCCGTACCAGGTCGTGGACGTGCACGAACTGCTCGACGCCACGCTGGTGATGTTCAAGGGGAAGATCCCCGCCGGGGTCCGGCTGGTCCGCGAGTACGACCGGGGTCTGCCGCCCATTCCGGCGTACGCCGCCGAGCTGAACCAGGTGTGGAGCAACCTGATCGACAACGCGCTCGGTGCGATGGGCGGCGACGGGTCGCTCACCGTCCGCACTCTCCGCCAGGACGACTGGTTGATCGTTGAGATCGCCGACACCGGGCCGGGTATCCCGGACGACGTCCGGCCCCGGATCTTCGAGCCGTTCTTCACCACCAAGCCGGTCGGTGAGGGCACCGGCCTCGGTCTGGACATCTCCTACCGGATCGTGGTGAACAAGCACCACGGGGACATCCGGGTGACGAGCACGCCCGGCAGCACCCTGTTCCGCGTGCTGCTGCCGATCAGTCCGCCAGAACCGCCGGCCGGCTGACCCGACGGACGGCGACGCTCGGGCCAGCCCGGCCGGCGGTCAGGCGCTGCGGTCCAGTCGTACGCCGGCCGCCTCGGCGTGGTCGAAGAGGTCGTTGATGAGCACCACGTCACGGCCGACATTGGCCAGCAGGGAGGCGGCGAGGGCGGCCCGGTAGCCGGACCCGCAGTGCACCCAGACGGCGCCGCCCGGGATGTCGGCCATCCGGCGGCGCAGCTCGGGCAGCGGTACGTGCACGGCACCTTCGACGTGGCCGTCCCGCCACTCGTTGCCCAGCCGCACGTCGAGGACGACCTGCGGGGCGGGCAGCCCGGCCGGCGCGTTCCCGGCCTGGGCGGCAGCCAGCGCCGGGAAGTCTGCGACTGCCAGCTCCCGCAACTCGGCCGGCTTGTCGGCCCACTGCCCGGGAGTTCCGGTCGCCTGGGCGGCGGGCCGGTCGATGCCGATCCGGACCAGCTCGCGCTGGGCGTCGGCGACCTGCTCCGGCGTCTCGGCCAGCAGCGTGACCGGAGTGCCCCAGTCGATCAGCCAGCCGAGCCAGGTCGACATGGGGCCGTCGAGACCGAGGCTCACCGTGCCGGCCAGGTGCGAGACCGCGTACGCCTTGCGGTGTCGCAGGTCGACCACCCACTCCCCGGCGGCGATGCGGTCCCGCAGCTGCGTGGCGTCGGCCCGGGCCACCGGGGTGAGGTCCACCGGTGCCGGGCCGGCGCTGTTGGCCACCCCCATGTGCGCGTAGTACGCCGGGTAGGCGTCCAGACCGGCCAGGGTTTCGGTGACGAACTCGGTCGCGGCCAGCCGGAAGACCGGATTGGCCTCCTTTTCCCGGCCGATGGTCGAGTCCGGGGCGTCGGCCTGGCTGGCCGAGCAGAAGCTGCCGAAGCCGTGGGTGGGCCACACCTGCGCCCCGTCGGGCAGCAGGTCGGCGAGCCGCTTCGCCGAGGTGTGCTGACGCTGGGCCAACTCGTGTGCGTGCTCGGCGCCGAGGAGGTCGGTGCGACCGGTGGTGCCGAACAGCAGCGATCCTCCGGTGAAGACCCCCGCCGGGGTCCAGCCTGCCCCGGTGGCCTCGTCGAGGACGTACGACAGGTGGTGGAAGGTGTGGCCGGGGGTGGCCACGGCCCGCAGCCGCAGCGTCTCCGACACCTCGATGACGTCGCCGTCGCCGACCGGTACCCGGTCGAAACCGACCTCGTCGGCGGCGGCCACCAGGTAACGCGCCCCGGTCAGCCGGGCCAGGTCCAGCCCGCCGGAGACGTAGTCGTTGTGCAGGTGCGTCTCGACCACGTGGGTGATCCGCACGCCAGCTGCGCCGGCAAGATACAGCACCCGGTCGATGTCGCGCTGCGGGTCCACCACGACCGCGATCCGGCCGTCGGTCGCCAGGTAGCTGCGGTCGCCGAGGGACGACGTCGTGATGACCGACACCTGCATCGTCATGTCCAGCTCCTCGTTTCTCGTCTCCAGCGGGTGGTTACCCGACCGTGAGGCGGAGATGCGGCCTCGAGCGGGGTAGCCGTCTCCGACTATACCCCCGGGGGTATCTGTCGCCCAGTCGGATGGGATGGCCGGAGCGAACCGGGGGCCGGTCCGCGGCCGGAACAGCTCCGACCGCGGACCGGCGTTGTCACCCAGCGGTCACAGGCGTGCGCACTGACCCGCCGCCGGGCCCCGCACCGTGTTCGGCCGACCCTCGTTCACCGGGGCGGGCGTGTTGCCGGAGCAGGCCAGCGGGCCGCTGATGGTGTTGGCGGCCACGACCACCGGCTGGCTGCCGGCGTTGCCCGTCACCACCACCGGGCCGCTCACGGTGACCCCGTCGACCCGTACCCCGCCGAGGTTGGCCACCAGCGACAGCGGCCCGTGGATCCGGGCCTTGCTGATCTTCAGATCGCCGGTGGTGCCGGCCACCGTGACCGGACCGGAGACCTTCGTGCCCGACAACTCGAACAGCACGGGCCGGGTGGCGGACACCGGACCGTTGATCGTGCCGCCGGTCACCCGCAGCGAGGCCCCCGCGGCGATCGACACGGGGCCGGCGATCGTGGCGTCCTCCACGCAGGTCAGGCCGGTGGTCACGAGCAGCGGCTTGGAGTGCTTGCCGGTGATCGTGGTGGTGCACTGCGGCCCGCCCTGCCCGACCGACGACCGTGGTTCGGTGTCCGCGGTCACCGGTGAGTTGGCGGCGAAGTAGCTCACCAGCATGGTGAGGTCGTTGTCGCCGGTGGTCACCGGGTTGGTGCCCCCACCCAGGGTGGTGAAGTTGTCCCCGCCGGCGGCGAGGAACGAGTTCACCGTCACCCGGTAGCTGCCCGTCGGGTCGATCGGCGTGCCGTTCAGCTCCATCGAGGTGATCCGCGAGCCCTGTGCGGCCTCCGGGTCGTAGGTGTAGCTGAAGCCCTCCGACACACCGAGCCACAGCACCGGGCGGGACGCGCCCGCCGGCTGCCACTGCTGCTCCAGCACCTGCTTGATCTCGGCACCGGTGTAGGTCTTGGTGACCACGTCGTTGGCGAACGGCTGGACGGCGAAGGCCTCGGCGTAGGTCACCGTGCCGTCCTCGCCGTACAGCAGGTCGGCCCGCAGACCGCCCGGGTTCATGAACGCGATCTGCGCCCCACCTCGACCGGCGGCACGGGTACCGGCGAGCTGCACGTCGGCGATGAAGTTGCCAAGCGCCGACTCCTTGCCCCGATCCTCGTTGCCGTCGGTGTAGGCCCGCCGGATGTCGGCGGTGATCTCACCGAGCTTTCGCTGACCCAAGTCCTGCGCCCGGACCTTCGCCGCGGCCACGATCTCCGCCACCGCCGGGTCCTGCGGTGCGCCGACGACGTCCACCAGGGACGCGTCGGCGGCGGTGATCGAGCCCGCCTCCGGGTCGAAGGTCAGCGTGACCTTGCCCAGACGCTTGCCGTAGTCCTCGGCCTGCACGATCGGCCGCAGCTTGTCGGTGCCGGGCACCGGCACCTCGAAGGCGTACGGCTGGTGGGTGTGCCCGCTGAAGATGACGTCGATCGCGGCGTCGGCGCGGGTGAATTCGCCGAAGACCGGGTCGTTCGCCAACGCCTCCGGGGAGTCGATGTTCTCGGTCGCGGCGCCCTCGTGCGCGAGCAGCACCACCACCTCCGCCTCGCCGTTGTCCGGGTTGCCGTCCTTGAGCTGGCCGGCGACGAGATTGGCTTCTGCGACCGGGTCGCGGAAGGTGATGCCGGCGATGCCGTCCGGGCTGACCAGCGAGGCGGTCTGCTCGGTGACCACGCCGATGAACCCGACGCGGACGCCGCCGATGGTGTCCACCGAGTACGCCGGCAGCGCCCGGGTGTCACCGCGGTACACGTTGGCGCCCAGGTGGGGGAAGTCGGCCCGGTCGGTCACCCGGCCGGTCAGGTCCGCCATGCCCTTGTCGAACTCGTGGTTGCCCACCGCCGAAGCGAGCAGGCCGGCCTGGTTCAACGCGTCGATCGTCGGGTTGTCCTCGTCGATCGCCGAGATGAAGGTGGAGGCGCCGATGTTGTCACCGGCGGAGACGAACGCGGTGTTCGGGTTCTCCGCCCGCAGCTGGTTCACCAGACCGGCTACCTGAGCCGCACCGCCGACCGGCTGACCTCCCACGGTGGCTGGTGACTCCAGTCGGCCGTGGAAGTCGTTGATGCTCAGCAGTTGCAGGTCCACCGGGCCGGTGCCGGAACCGGTGTCGATGCCAACCACCAGCGGGTTGTGGTCGCTGGCCCGGTACGGGTCCGGCGCGAAGAACGCGGCCAGGCCGTCGTACTGGAAGGCGTACGACTCGACCGCGTTGATCTGCCAGACGTCGACCCCGGTGACCCGCGACTCCAGCGACGGCGAGGCGAGGGCGTGGTCCAGTGAGCCGGACTCACCGTTGAAGACGTAGCTGGTCTTCCCGGTGCTGTTGAGGTTGCGGTAGTCCTCCTCGTAGAGGACCTGCATCGGGTCCTCCTGGGTGTATGCGTTGAAGTCACCCAGGAGCAGCACGTTGTCGGTCTCGCTGTCCGTCTTGACCTGATCCACGAAGGCGGCAAGCGCCGCGGCCTGCCGGACCCGGTCGCCGTTCCATCCGCCCTGACCGTCCCCGGCATCGGCGTTGTCACCGCTACCGGCACCACTCTTGGACTTGAAGTGGTTGGCCACCACGATGAAGTCCACCGAACCGGCGGTGAACGTCTGCGCGATCGGCTCGCGCGCGTTGGACCACACCGTCTCGTCGTTCACCGACCGCGACGGGCCCTTCGGCTGCACCTTGGCCGGCTTGAAGATGATCGCGGTGGTGATGACGTCCTGCTCGGTCGCGCCGGGCAGCTCGGTCGGAGTGCGGACGTAGTCCCAGGTGCCCGCGCCGTCCTCGCTGTTCAGGGCGGCGACCAGACGCTTGAGGGCCTGTTGCGGATCCTCGGCGTTGAACCGGACCGAGTTCTCGATCTCCTCCAGCGCGACCACGTCGGCGTTCAGCGCGGTGATCGCCGAAACGATCTTCGCTTCCTGCTTGGCCAGCGCCGCCTCGTCGGCCGCACCCCGGGCGTCGCCGCCGAAGTGGACGAAGTAGTTCAACACGTTGAAGCTGGCCACCCGCAGGTCGCCGCCGACGTCGACGGGTCCGGCGGTACGCGGGTTGGTGGTCTTGAACGTGGTCCGGGCGGCCGGCGCGGTGTCCGCGTCGACCGGGCGGGTCGGCTGTAGACGCCACTCGTTGAAGCCGTACGACAGCACCGACGGGCCGAACGTCTCCACCTGGTCACCGACCCGCAACGGGCTGGTCGGCGAGACGTACGGCGGCAGCAGCCCGGCGGTGGCCAGGTTCGTCGTCCGGCCGTCGTCCACCAGCAGGCGCCGCAGCTTGTTCTCGGTGGCCAGGGCCAGCGCGGTGTCCGAGCCGGGACGGGCCACGTCGGTCGGCGTCCGGGCCGGCTGGTCGCCGGCGGCGAGCGCCACCTCGCCGTACCGGTTGGTGTTGTACACCTCCGAGACGGCGTACGCGCCGACCGGTGCCACCAGCATCGACTCGACCGACTCGCGAGCGGCCTCGTCCAGCGGCAGCTCGACCGGGACCGGTGCCGGCAGCGGTGCGCCCTGCTCGCAGACCTGGACGTCGGTCCGGGCCGCGATGGTCAGCTGGGTGAGACCGTTGAACTCGCTCGCCGTACCGCTGACCCGGACCCGGTCGCCGATCGCGACCGACGGGTGGTTCGCGGTGTTGGTGGTGAGGTACACGAAGATGCCGTCCGAGGCGCTTCCGGCGGCGACCGGGCGCTCGGCGCCGCTGCCCGCCGTCTGCACGTACACCCCGTTGTAACCACCGGTGCGGTGGTCGGCGGTGACGATGCCCTCCACGGTCACCCGGCTGCCGGCCAGCGGCGTGGCCGCGCCGGTGCCCTGCACCTCGGCGATGGTGTGGTCGACGGTGACGGTGCAGCCGGTCGGGTCCGGGTCCGGGTCCGGGTCCGGGTCCGGGTCCGACGCGGCGTTGCGCACTCCGAAGGTGCTCGCCGCGGGTGCCTGCCAACTGCCCTCGATCTTCTGGAGGGAGTGGCCTGTCGGGGTCGACGCGGTCTCCTGCACGCCGACGTCGACGCCGTCCCGGCCGTCCGCCGGCCCACCTACCGCAGTGAAGGTGCCCTCGTAGGTCAGGAACTCGGCGACGTCACCGTCGGGCGCGACGAGCGCGACGCCGTCGGGTGAGCCGTTCTGGATACCGTTCGACGGATACGTCTCGACGATCACGCCGGCGGCCGGCAGCACGCCGGTCAACGTCCTGGTGTCGTACGCCGCGCCGTTGGCGCCGTTGTACAGGACGATCTGCCAGCCGGTCAGGTCGAAGCCGACCGGCCCCTCGACCTCGATCGCCTCGCCGGTGTCCGCGCCGACGTTGTCGTAGTGGATCTCACTGATGAACGGCGTGGTGGGCGCCGGGTCCGCGAAGGCGGTGGTGCCACCCGAGAGGATGAGCGTGGTGGCGGTGACCAGTACGCCCGGGATTGTGAGTAGTCGGGTACTTCTTGCGCGCTGCATGTATGCGGCCTCCGAAGGGAGTAGACCGTCGGAGGATAAGCGGCACCGGTGTCCATGCGGGAGCCACCAGGTGTACCAATGCGGCAAAGACCGGGTAGCTCAGCCGCCCGGGGCGGCAGGACCGGGTAGCTCAGCCGCCCCGGGCGACCGGGCCGATCAGCTGCCGCTCGGTGCCGGTCATGCTGAGCATCACCCACTGCACCTTGCCCTTGGTGATCAGGCCGACCATCTCCGGATGCAACTGGGTGAACCAGCTCTGCACGCTGGCCAGCCCGAGGGCGGTCGCGGCGGTGGCCGCCTCGGCCTCGGTGAGCCGCTGAAGCACCACGATGTCGCTGCGGACCAGAACCTCGACGTCCCAGCCGGCCAGGTCGTCGCGGACCACCAGGGTGGCCCGCCAGGGCGCGCTGAGATTGGTGTCCGGCCCGGTCACCGGACCAGTGTCGATCACCACGAGCTGTGGTTCGGTAGGTGTGGCCGGCACCGGCGGAGCAACACCGGGCGGCAGGAACGAGGCGATCTCCCGGCCGATCACGCAGCGTCGCAGGAAGGCGTCCCACTCCTGCTCCCGGGCGGTCTGCACGAACAACCGGGCGCCGAGCGCCAGTGACCGGAAGGCGAGCAGCTCGGCGGCGCGTACCCCGCCGGTCAGCATCAGCCGGGTCGGCTCGGCCCGGAACACCCGCAGCCCCACCGGCTCCTGCTGACGGTTCCGGCCGACGACCAGCCCGCCGCCACCGGCGACCAGCCGTAGCCCGGCGACGGACGCACCGTCCGCGACGTGCAGCCCCATCCGACTGCCGGGAAAGGCGACACCGTTCATCGCAGGAAGCCTCCCAACGGCAGGGTGGCGGCCACGCCGTGGGCGTGCTCGCCGTCGAGTCTCTGCAGGCGACCACCGTGATCGCGGATCGCCTGGTCGAGTGCGCGATCGGCGGTGGCCAGTGCGGCCGGGTCGGCGCCGATGAGCCGGAACGCCACCTCCACCAGAGCGTCGTCGTCACCAGGGCGGTCATTCTCCCGAGCCACCGAGATGGACACCACGCCAGCCGCGGCGGGTATGCCACGCAGCAGCGGGTCGATCTGCCACGCCCGACTGGGCCAGGCGAGCAGTCGATGACAGCTCTGCGGGACACCCTGAACCGTCCAGCTGCGCCAGCCTTCCCGGGCCAACGGGCGGTCGGTGCTGCCGGTCGCGCCCCCGGTGAGATGGGTCAGCTGGGCGACCGCGGCAAGCACCTCGTCCCGGTTCAGCAGACGGGCCGTCGCCCGTTCCTGCCGCAGCTGACGCCGAGTCCGGCGGATCGCCGCGGTGAGCGCCGGCCGCAGGTCGCGGTCGGCGTGAAAATCGGGGGTACGCGGCGCGTGGAGCACCACCCACGCCTGCCGGCTGGCCGGGACGCCACCGTTCGTCAGTTCGCGGTACGCGCGGTCGACCGCCGCCGCGCGGGCGCGTGGCGCCGGTGTCACCTGGATCAGCACCTGCACCGTCACGACGGGCGTCTTCGGGTCGGCCGCCGGTAGCAGCGCCACCGGCGAGGGCAGGGCCTGCGGGGCCCCCATGAGCAGCGCGCCCTCGGTCGGATCGACCTCCAGCACCGCGCTGAGCCCGCCCCGGTGGGTCAGCAGCACGGCCGGCTGATCGTCGATCTCGACCTGATCCAGCTCGACGGTGCTCTCCAGGTGGCTCAGCAGCTGCCATGGGCCGTCGGGCCCGGCACCGACCAGTCGTCGGCTCCGCCCCCGGTACGCCCACCACACCGCCAGCCACTGGTGAAGCCATCGGCCCTGGTGGCGCACCATCGTCGGAGCGAGCACCAGCACCGTGGCGGCGGCCACGGCGACGGTCAGCGGCAGGCCGTGCGGCGTGGCCGCCAGCACCGCCGCCGCACCGGCCTGCCAGGCCACGAGTTGGGCCACGTGGATCCCAGCGACGCGCGGCTGCCGTCGGTGTGGGCGTACGACCGGAATCGCCGCGGAGTCCCCGGCCGCGCCTTCGGCGACGGCCTGTCCCGTCGGGGCGGCCGTGGCCTGCGCTCCGGCCCGGCTCTCCGGCGTCCGGGCGGTGGGCGCGGCGACGGCGCTCGATGCCGCGGCGGCGGCCCGACTGGTGTACGCGGTGCCGACCGTGGCCCGCCCCTGCCCACGCTGGGTCGCCCAGGTGTGGCCGGGCCCGGTACCGCCGAGCGTCGGTGCCGGCGCTGCGCCCTGCTGCGGGGGCGTGCGCTGCTGTGGCGGCGGTGCCGCCGCCCCCGGGTGATGCTGCCAACCCGGCTCGCCCGGCTGAGCCGCACCCGGATGCGTCACCGCACGTCCCTCCCTGACCAGCGCGGCATCGTCATCGCCCGATCGCGGTGCGTACGTCGGCCACGGTCACGGTCCGCAGCTCGTCGAGGCTCGGACGTTGCCCGGACTGGCGCAACCGCTGCGCCTGCGCCTTACGGACACCCTCGAAGAGCTTGCGCGCTTCCCGGGCGTTGCCGAAGTTCTGGTCCCGTTCGATGGTGCCGAAGTGCTCGCGGAGCACCTCGGAGACGCCATCGGCGAGGAGGTATTCGTCGCCGCCGGCCATCCGCTCCACGATGACGACCAACTGCTCCGGGGAGTAGTTGCCGAACTCCACCGTCTTGGCGAAGCGGGAGGCCAGACCGGGGTTGGCGTCGAGGAACTGCAACATCTCGCCGGTGTAGCCGGCCGCGATCACCGCGATCTCGTCGCGGTGATCCTCCATGAGCTTGACCAGCGTGTCGATGGCCTCCTGCCCGAAGTCGCCGCCCGTGCCCGACGACCGGGACAGGGTGTACGCCTCATCGATGAAGAGCACGCCGCCGCGCGCCAGCTCGAACGCGGCGGCGGTCTTCTCGGCGGTGTGGCCGATGTACTGACCGACCAGGTCACGTCGCGAGACCTCGCGGAAGGCACCGCCGGGCAGTGCGCCCAGCGCCGCCAGCAGGTCGCCGTAGATGCGCGCCACCGTGGTCTTACCGGTGCCGGGAGCACCCGCGAAGATCAGGTGGTGGCTGACCGCGCCGACGGGCAGCCCCGCACTGCGCCGCCACTCGTTGACCTGGATCTCGTCGATGAGGGCGCGGACCTCCTCCTTCACCGATTCCAGGCCGACCATGGCAGCCAGCTCGCCCAGCAGCTTCTCCACCCGGGCGGCGTCCTGACCGGTGGTGGCGCGGGCGGCGTCGGCGCCGAAGGCAGCCTTACGGTTGACGGTGCCCTCGACGATGGTCGGGTCGGCCCCCTCGGCGATCTCGATCGCCGGCTGGCCGGTGTTCTCCGTGGTGCACTCCTCGACGCTGCCGCGGCAGCCCCGGGCGAAGGAGACCGCCGGCCCGCGGGTGTCGCGGATCCGGCAGCGACGCAGCACCGGAGCGCTCTGATGGACCACCGCCACACCGGCCTGCCCGGTCTGGGAGATGTCGCAGGTCTCGATGGTGGGTCGGCCGTACTGGTAGATGTAGATGCCCCGGTTGCCGCAGCGGGTCACCGTGCTGGTGCGGATGGTCGGGGCGGCGCCGATCCGCACGATGATGCCGTCCTCGCTGAGGTCGGTGAACTCACATCCCTCGACGCTGCCGTCGGAATCCTCCACCACCAGGCCGTACCGTCCGCCGGTCACCCGGCAGCGGCTCAGTGTGAACTCCGAGCGGCCGGCCACCTGGATCGCCGCGCCGAAACCGGCGCTCAACTCGCAGCCGGTCATGGTGAGCTTCGCCCGGTCCGCCACCACGACCGGCGCGTCACCGGCCTTCAGGACCAGGTCGCGTAGCTCCAACCGGCCGGAGTTGCAGGACACCGTCGGGTACGTCCCGGAGGACGCGTCGATGGTGACCGTGCCCGGGCCCTGCGCGGCGACCACACTGATGCCGCGGTCGTTGACGAACAGGGCCTCGTGGTAGGTGCCGGGGCTGACCGAGACGACCGTGTCGTCGCTGGCCACCGCCAGTGCCTCACCGATGGACGGGTAGGCACCGGGCTGATCCGGGGAGACGAGAAGGGTGCGCGTCATGGCTCCGGCTCTGGACGGCGAAGAGGGGGCGGGACCGACGATATCCCAGCCGGTCGACGCGGTGTGAGCCCCTCGATGCCAGTGGTGCCCGGACACCACCCCCGTCGGACGGACGGTGACGGTTAGGCTCGCCTGCGGGCCGGGCGAAACCTCGCCGGGAATCCCCTGTCGACAACCGGGAGGACGGATGGCGCAGCCACGGATGCTGCCGCTGGCGGCCGGTGCGCTGCTGGCCGACGGCACCGTCCACACACACACCTCGGTACGCGGCGACCTGACCCCTGACCTGCATCCGGTCGTCCGGCGTTTCCTGCACGGACTGCCGGTCGAGCAGCGCGAGCGCTACGCCGGCTGGTGCGCCGAGGCGGTGCTGATCTCCGACCGGCTCTACGCCGCCGAGGCCGGCGGGCCACCGCTCGACGCCGCCCGGTCCCGCGCGCTGCTCTGGGGCGCGAAAGTCCGGGTCACCCGGGTACGGGAGGAGGGCGACCCGCGCCACGGCGAGGTTCAGCCGCCCTGTCGCTCCTGCGCCGCCCTGCTGGACTGGTTCGGCGTGGAGGCGCTGACATGAGCGAACGCTTTCCGCCCCTGGTGGCGCAGACCCTCGCCGCCGCCGGCTGGTCGCCCGACCGCTCCGACGAGAGCCGGGGCCGCGAGTGGGGACTGCGGATCGCCGCTCACGCCACGCCCGGCGGTCGCCAGCACACCGTGACGGCGCGGGCGATCGAGGCGTACGCCGAGTTCGGTGGGCTGCGGGTGAGGCCGCAGGGTGAGGGTGAACAGGTCGCACCCAGCGAGTTCCACCTCGACCCGTTCCTGGTACGACATTCGGTGGAGACCCTCGCCGAGCTTGCCGAGGCGATCGGCGCGCCACTGAGCCCGCTCGGCGAGGAGGGCGACGGCACCGGCATTCTGGCTCTCGACCAGCATGGCCGGGTGTTCGTGCTGGACCACACCGGGGACTGGTTCCTCGGTGCCGATCTCGACGAGGCACTCACCACACTGGTGCTGGGTCGTCGCCCCCAGCGGGTACGCGCGGACGGCACCTGGTGACCGGCTGGCAGCCGACCACGGCCGCTGAGCGGGCGCTGCTGGCCGCCGTCGAGGCCGACGACCGGGAAGGATTCCTCACCGAACTCGTCGCCGGTCCGCTGCTGCTGCCCGTGTCGCCCGCTGCGGCGGCCGGACGGGAGACGATGGCGTGGCCGACCGCCCAGCACGAGGGCGTCACCCACGTGCTCGGGTACACGTCACCGGCGGCCATCGCCGCTGGGATGCCCGGCCGGTCGGTGAGTTACCGGGTGTCGGGTCTCGTCGACATCGCCGTCGAGTGGCCCGACGACGAATGGCTGCTGGCGATCAACGCCGGCCTGCCGATCGGCATTCGCCTGACCGCCGACGAGCTTCGGGCCCTGACCGCGCCGGTGGTGGAGGCCGAGCGGCCGCTCCGCGAGGCGGTCCGGCGGCAGGACCCGAACGCCCTGATGTCCGCCCTGCTCCGGGCCGAGCTGGTGCTGCCGGTGGATCCGGCGGGTTCAGCGACGCGAGACCTGTCCGATCCGGACTTTCCGTGGTGGGTCGTCCCCGACGAGCGGGGCCGCGCCAGCCTGCCGGTGTTCAGCTCGGAAGCCCGCCTGCGACAGGCGCTCGGCGATCGTGATCTGGTGGTGGTCAGCAGTCTTCAGCTCACCGACCACTGGCCGGACCTCTCCTGGCAGCTGCTGCTCAACCCGGAGACGCCGCTGGCGGCGGCGCTTCCCGGCGAGGCGCTGCTGACGTTGCGGGACTGGCTCGGCGAGCTGCGACAGGTGATCAACAACGCGGCCGAGCAGGAGCAGCTGCGCCGCGACACGGCAAGATACGCCGACCCGTCGACGGTGGGCGTACCGGTGCCCCGTCCGGCACCGGAGGCCGCCGACGACGACGGGCCCGACCCCAGCGCGCCGCTGCTGCTGCAACTGGTCATCCCGCACCGCTACCTGACGTCCTACCTGGACGACGGGTACGACCGGGCGGCCGGGCTGGTGCACGCCTGGCACGGACCCGGACGGGACACCCCGATCCGGCTGTACCGACGGCTGGGGCTGCTCGGTGAGGGGTCTCCGTTCGAGGAGTCGGACGAATGGGTGGCGGTGCTGCGCTGGCCCCCCGGCGAGGCGACGCCCGAGGAATGGGGTCAGGGGCAGCCCCGAATGGAGTCGCTCGTCGTACCGGACGGGACCGAACTGCACTGCCTGCACGCCGATGGCCGGGACGAGCTGCTGGCTCGTTTCGACGCCACTGGCCGCCGCTGGTCCCCGGCTTAGCCGCTAGCGCGGCTGGCGAACCAGGCCCGCGCCGGTGGACTCTTGATCAGAATGAGCGACACGCCGGCCAGCCCGCCCACCACCAGCGGCGTGACCATCGTCGGGTGATAGCTGAGCTTGCCCTGCGCCAGCAGCGTGACGATGACCACGACGAAGAGTCCGAAGGTGAACCCGGCCGGCACGGCCAGCCCGGCCGCGTTGTCGCCCGTCCAGGCCATGAAAATCCCCATTGACGCGAGCAGCACCACCAGCAACGCGATCGCCAGTACGCCAGCACCGATGCCCACCACCAGGAACTTGCCCAGCCCGTCGCCCTCGGTACGCAGCATCGCCAGGAAGAAGGCGACCCCGGCGATCAGCCAGATGACGATCGAGGGCACCATCAGCAGGGCGGCGATGATGACGACGACAGGTCGCCGACGCGGCTTCGGCATGGACGCGGAGCCGGACTCCGCTGACGCGTTCAGCACCTGTCCGTCCTCCTACTCATTCGACGGGCGGCGCCAGGCGGCGTCACCGGCCCGAGCGGGATCAGACAAGGTCTGATCGGTCGAGCCGACCGCCCCGCCCGGCGTTGACGGCGCGGCAGGCCCACTGCCGGCGAGCGCGGGCTCTGCGGCCAGGCTGGTGTCTCGGCGGCGACGGAGCTTGACGACGGCCACCACTCCGCCGACGAGCATGGCCAGGAAGACCACCCAGACCAGCACAACGATCACGATTTCCGTGTAGTCGGGACCGTCACTTCCGGCTGCTCGCGCGGCAGCGAGCGCCTCGTCGATCTCCGGCTCGCCGGTTGCCGCGATGCGGCTGCCACGCCCGTCGGGTTCGCCGGTCAACGCCTCCCGCAGGTCGAGTACGCCCCAGCCGTAGTACTCGTCGCGGCCCGGCTCACCGGCGTCCCTGGTGGTCTCAAGCAGCCGCTGGAACGTCTGGTACGCGCTCAGGTCCGGGTACTCGGCCTTGATCAGCGCCACCGCACCGGAGACGATCGCGGTGGCGCTGCTGCTGCCGGTCGCGGTGATGTACCGGCCACCGGGGCGAGCCATCGTCATGTCCTGACCGGGGGCGGCGATGCTGATCGGTAGGTCCAAGGTTCCCGGTACCGAACCTTTCTTGCTGATGACGCCCTTGTGGTCGACAGCGTTGACGGCGATGCTGCCGGGATGCGAGGCCGGCGCGCCGACGAGGATCTGGTCGTCGTTACCGGCCGCGGCGACCACGATCACGTTGTTCTGGTAGGCGCGCTCGACCGCCCGGTTCAGCTCCTCGTTGAAGCTGCTGGACAGGGAAACGTTGATCACGTCGGCACCGGCGTCGATCGCCCAGTTGATGCCGGCGGCGAGGGCCGTCGGTGCGATCAACGGGGCGCCGTCTTTCTGGATCGCCACTGGAAGGATTTTGGCCATCGGTGCCACGCCGAGCACCCCGTCACGGCCGCCAGGGCCGTGCCCGCGACCGGCGATCAGTGAGGCCATGCCGGTGCCGTGTCCCTGACGGTCGAGGCGGCCCTTGGTGCCGTCGTCGTAGAGGTCGACGCCGGGCAGGACGTTGCCGCGAAGATCCGGGTGTGTCGCGTCCACTCCGGTGTCGACCACTGCCACGGTGACGCCCTCACCCTTGGTGATGTCGTGGAGGTCGGCCAGTTCCAGGCTCTTGACGTGCCAGGACCTCTCGCGGACGGAGTCGGCGTGGGCGGGCGCGGCGGGCAGGGCGACGGCCGCCAGAACGCTCGCGGTGGTGAGCGCGGCGGCTGCCGATCGGGTGAGGACACGCATGCCCGTCAGCCTTCCTCTGCGCGCCGCCACGGGGACGGCTGCGAATAGACGGTCACCGCATGGTACGGGCCGACCACCCAGGGTTGGGTGACCGGCCCGACTGCGGTCAGCTCTGGCCGAGCGTCCTGCCCTGCTCCCGGGGGCGGTGTTCGACAGGGGCCTCCACCACACCAGCGGCGGACGACTCGGTGACCCACAACTCGTCGTCACCGTCGCCGTACTCCCAGGTCTCCTGCTCTGCGTCGCGGGGTGCACCCTTGCGTGGAGACGGGGTCGTTGGACCGCCGCGCCGACCGCCCAGCGACGGAGCCGGCCCCGTCGCCGGCGCAGGTCGCCCGGTGCCCGCAGCGGCACGTCCGCTCAGATCGGGTCGGGCACCGGCAGCGCCTCCGCCGGTCACCGGCTTACCGGCGGCCGATTTGCCGCTCGGCGGAGCGCTGGCCTTGGGCGGCCCGCCCGGCGCGGCACCCCTTTGACCGCCGAGGCTCGGCGGAGGTGCGGCAGGCCGTCCCGGGGCGGCACCGCGCTGACTCGGGCGGGCGGTGGAGCCGGGCAGCCGCGGACTCGACGGCGGCGGAGTGGCCGAGCCTCCCGGCCGGTTGCCCAGACCCGGTCGACCCCGGCCACCGCCGGGAGCGCCAGCGCCGGTGTTGCCGGGCAAGGTCGGGCGGCTCGGCGCGGGACTTTTCCGGCCACCCGGTGCCCCGGACCCACTGCCCGGGCCGCCGGCACCAGGAAGGGTGGGCCGGTTGGGCCCCGGCCCACGGCCACCGGGCGCGCCGGGACCGCCCGCACCCGGCAGGGTGGTCCTCGGTGCGTTCGGGCGCGCTGAGTTCGGTGCGTTCAGCCCAGGGTTGCCCGGTCGCGGCCCGGGCGGGGCCACCGGCGGCACCACCGGACCGGGAGTCACGGGTGCCGTGGGTGCGGTGGTCACCGGCGGTGCGGTCGGCGGTGGGGCGACCGGCGCGGCGGCACCACCCGCCAGGCCGACGCCCTCCGGAAGATTCGGTGGCGGCGGTGGTGCCGCACCCGTCGGCGCGTCGGCCCCACCGGGTCGAGTCGGCATATCCGGCCGGGTGGGCATGGCCGGACGGTTCGGGGCGGCCCCGTTCACGGGTGCGCCGGGCGGTGGCGCCCCCGGGGCACCAGGGCGGGGCACGTTCGACGGATTGGTGATCACCGCGTCCGTCGGGCCCTTGAACTTCCCGCCCCGGGAGATATTGGAGATGTAGACGTCGATGTAGAGGTCCGCCAGCGGCTTGGTGATGTTCTTGGCGCGCTGGTGGTACTCGTTCTGCACGTCCTCGTACGACTTGGCGTCGTTGCCTGTGACACCGGGGACCCATTCGACGAGGTCGACAGCCTGGACGCCCTCGTCGTTGGTCCGGCGCTCCCCCTGCCGGATCTGCTCGGCCCGGTACTCCTCCCAGAGCGTCTTCATCTCCCGCTGGGCAGTCCCGATCTTGCTGGCGAGCTGGTCGAGGCCGGTGGCGTTGTTGCTGGCCACCTCCTTCCACTCGTCGAGCGAGTGCAGCGTGGCACCCACGCGGGACATGAAGACCCGTGCCGCGGGCGACTGCCAGCGGGCGTCCAGGGAGTCGGCATGGCGCTTGAGATTGTCCCGAGTGGTCTGCAGCAGGCTCGCCGCTCGCCGCCACATGTCGGCGAGTGCCGTCGTCCGCTCGTCACTCTCCTTGCGGACGTACTCCCACATCTGCTCGATGTTCACCGAGTCCCAGGCCGTCGGCTCGTACGGCGTGGCCCCGGCGGCTCGCTCGGCGGCGTAGTCGTCCGACACCCCGGAGTGCATCGGATAGCTGACCGGCTGCCAGCCGTAGTAGTCGTCACTCATCCCCGCTCCTCAGGCCTCGCCCCTGACACCGTCACCGGAGATCCGACTGGTTCAGCTGGAGATCGTCGTCGTGCATGCGCTCGCCGTCACCGTGGATCAGATACGTGCCCGAGCCCTCACCGACGACCTCCGCCCGCGCCCACTCCGGGGTCTCCTCGCTCTGCTCCCCGGTGGGGCAGGCGTCGAGTCCGTAGTAGGGATTCATCGGCTCCGGGTTCAGCGCCGCCTCCGGCACCGCCTCGGCCGGATTCTCCGCACCCTCCTGCCATCGGCCGCTGAGCGTGTCCTGACCGTCGACGGCGGAGAACGCGTTGTAGACGTCGTCGTTGGTGGCCTGGGCCAGCGCGTCCCCGGTCAGATACTCCGCCGAGATGGACATCGCGGCCATGCTGAGCGCGGCCAGGCCCTTCATCACGTCGCCCATAAGGTGGGAGATGGACATCCGGCTCTCGTCGTGCCGGCCCCGGAAGAACGCGGCTTCCTTCATCCCGCCGCCACCGAACGGTGCCTGCACCGTGAGCATGGGGCGCAGGCCGTTGTCGAAGCTGGGCTGGAAGTTGGTCTCCATCTCCCGCTGGATGGCCAGCGCGAAGTCCTTCAGCTGCTGGATGTCGACGTCGATCTGTTCGTCGACGAGCCACTCGTCGCCCATGTTCCCTCCCCCGTCAGCTCACACGATGCCGGCGCGGCTGCTGTCCCCTCCGACGTGTCGGGGGCCTGTAGCCGCGCACCGTGAGTCCACTCTGGCCGACAGTAGCCTGATCAGGCAACCCCGTACCGGGCTCAAGCGCGTGGCGGAAGGTGCACCAGCTGCACCAACCGGGTACCACCACGCCGCGACACCAGCCAGCCCCGCCCCGGTGGCAGCGGCCCGGGCCGGACGGTGCCGAGCAGCACCCCCTCGTCCCGGTTGCCGGACATCACGATGCCGGGCGTGCTGATCTCCCGCAGCCGCATCAGCACCGGCTCGTAGAGCGCCCGACTGGCACCGCCGGTACGCCGGGCGATGACCACGTGCAGGCCGATGTCCCGAGCCTGGGGCAGGAACTCCAGCAGCGGTGTCAGCGGGTTGCTGCCCGCGCCGGCCACCAGGTCGTAGTCGTCGACCAGCACGTACAGGTCGGGACCCTTCCACCAGTCGCGGGCCCGCAGCCGTTCGGCGTTGATGTCCGGCGGTGGCAGCCGGTCGCGCATCACCCCAGCCACCTCGGCGACGATGCTCTCGGTGACCTGCGCGGTCGACCCGTACCCGATCAGGTGCGGCGTGTCGATGTCGCCGAGCAGGCTGCGCCGGTAGTCGACGATGACGAGCCGAGCCTCGGTCAACTCGTTGCGGTCGACGATGGTCTGCGCCAGCGCCCGCAGGAAGGTGCTCTTTCCCGATTCGCCGTCACCGAACAGGATGAAGTGCGGGTCGGCGGCGAAGTCCACCTGCACCGGCTGAAGGTCCACCTCGGCGATGCCGATGGGGATTCCCGGGCGGCCGGTGTTCGGCAGGCTGCCGTACGGCACCACGGGAGGCAGCAGCCGGATCGGCGGCGCTCCCGGCCCCTGCCAGGCGGCGGCCAGATCGGTGACCAACTTCCGCGCGCCCTCGGGCAGGGTCTCCGTCTCCTGCGCGCTGTCCGCCCGGGGCAGCGCCGCGAGGAACTGTTGCCCGTCCGGGGTGATGCCCCGGCCCGGTGACTTTTCCGGCACGTTCATCGCCGCCCGCCGGTCCAGGTTGGAGTCGCTGGCGTCGGCCAGCCGCAACTCCAGCCGGGTGCCGAAGACGTCCCGGACGGCCGGTCGCAGATCCATCCAACGGCTCGCAGTCACGATCAGATGGATACCGAAGGACAGGCCTCGGTTGGCGATGTCGTTGATCGTTGGTTCCAGGTCCTCGAACTCCGCCCGAAGTGTCGCCCAACCATCGATGACCAGGAACACGTCGCCGAACGGGTCGTCGTCGTGCTGGCCGTGCCGCCGGGCCCGCCGGTACTCGCCCATCGAGTCGACCCCGCGCTCGGCGAATCGCCGCTCCCGCTCGCCCATCAGCAGTTGCAGTTCGGCCACGGTACGCCGGACCAGGCCGGAGTCGAGGCGGGTCGCCACCGAGCCCACATGTGGCAGGTCACGCAGCGACGACAAGGCGCTGCTGCCCAGGTCGAGGCAGTAGACCTGGGCCTCGCGCGGAGTGTGGGTCAGCGCCAGGGCGGTGACGACCGTCCGCAGCAGGGTGCTCTTGCCGCTCTGCGGACCGCCGACGATCACCGCGTGGCCGGCCGAACCGGCCAGGTCGAACCAGAGCACGTCACGACGCTGGTCGAAGGGCTTGTCGACGATGCCGACCGCGACCTGCAACTCGCCGAGCAGGCCGGCGTGCGCGACGGTGATGCCACGGGCGGGATCCGCGGTCATCGGAGGCAGCAACTGGTCCAGCGTCGGCGGCTCGGCCAGCGGCGGAAGCCACACCTGGTGCGCGGGCTTGCCTCGCCCGGCGAGTCGACCGACCAGGATGTCGAGCACACTTTCGCCCATCCCGTCGGTCGGTTCGGGTGCGGTCTCCTCCTTGGGCGTACGGGTCACCGGCGGGGCGACGTAGGACGTGGTGTACTCGCGTACCCGGTCCTCACCGTCGCCGGCCGCGACCGCCGCCGCGGTCTTGCTGCGGTAGGTGCCGGAGACGTACGCGGCCTTGAACCGCACCAGCGGCTCGGTACCGAAACGCAGGTAACCGTGCCCCGGCGACCGGGGCAACTCGTACGCGTCGGTGGCCCCCAACACCACCCGGGACTCCATCGCCGAGAAGGTCCGCAGACCGATCCGGTACGACAGGTGGGTGTCGAGTCCCCGCAGTCGACCCTCCTCCAAACGCTGGCTGGCCAGCAGCAGATGCACGCCGAGCGAGCGACCGACCCGGCCGATCTGCACGAACATGTCGATGAAGTCGGGCTTGGCGGTCAGCAGTTCGGAGAACTCGTCACAGATGATGAGCAGGCTCGGCAGCGGAGACAGCGGTGCACCCGCCGCCCGGGCTTTCTCGTAGTCACGCTGCGAGGCGTAGTTGCCGGCCGCGCGGAGCAGCTCCTGCCGACGGACCAACTCGCCGTTGATGGAGTCCGTCATCCGGTCCACCAGCGGCAGCTCGTCGGCCAGGTTGGTGATCACCGCACTGGTGTGCGGCAGACCGTCCAGCCGGGTGAAGGTGGCACCACCCTTGAAGTCGACAAGCACGAAGTTGAGGCTCTCCGAGGAGTGCGTGGCCGCCAGCGCCAGCACCAGGGTGCGCAGCAGCTCCGACTTGCCGGAGCCGGTCGCGCCGATGAGCAGCCCGTGCGGCCCCATGCCGTCCTGCGCCGACTCCTTCAGGTCCAGTTCCACCGGCCCGCCGTCGGCACCCACTCCGATCGGCACCCGCAGCTTGTCGCGGTTGGGCCGTGGCTGCCACGCCCGATCCACGTCGAACTCGTAGGGATCGCCGATGTCGAGCAGCTCGGCCAGGCCCAGCTCCGTGGTGAGTGGCGTGTCGCCGCTGCCCCGGGAGGCGGCGGAAAGCCGCAGCGGGGCGAGTTGCATGGCCAACGCCTCAAGCTCGGCCACCCGGCAGTCGTCGGCCCGGCCGATCTCGGCCGGACCATCCACCGTGATGCTGTGCAGCCGGCGCTCCGCCGACACCTCCAGCACCAGCCGCGCCCGGTCGAGCAGGCGCGGTGCCGGCGTGGACAGGTCGAGCAGGGTGACACCCTCCACCCCGCCCTCGGTCATCAGGTGATCCGAGCCGGCGGTGTCGCCACCATCGATGACCACCAGCACGTGCGGTCCGGCGACCTGCGGCGTACCGCCACTGGCGTTGAACCGGGGCCGGCTGGCCAGCACGTCGTCGAGCATCGCCTCCAGACCGGTCACCGACGGTGCCACCAGGCGCAGTTGGCCGAGCGCGTCGGTGCGCGACGGGTGCAGGGCGTGCGGCAGCCACTTCGTCCACTCCCAGTCGGCCCGCCGGTCCGACGCCACACAGATCGCGACGAGCATGTCGTCGGGCGCATGGAACGCGGTGGCCTGGGCGAGCACCCCCCGGACCATGCCCCGGGCCGCCTCGGTGTCGCCACGCAGATGCACCCGGGCGAATCCGTTCAGCGCCATGGTCACCGGCAGGTCCGGTACCTCGCCGTAGGTGGTGAGGAACCGGCGCAGCGCGAGCGCGCACATCGGCTCCAGCTTCTCCAACGACGTGGCCGGTGGCGGCACCAGCGGCGTCGCCAGTTCCTGCGGCCCGAGGCCGATGCGTACGGTGGCGAAGTCCACGTCGCCGCGTCGCCGCTCCCACAGCCGCGGCCCCAGCGGCAGGGACCAGAGAACGTCCGGGTCCGGGTGCCGGTAGAAAGCCGCCTCCCGCTGCTTACGGATCGTCTTGAGTACGCGACGCCGCTGCCGGGACAGATGCGTCATGTACTCGCGGCGCTTCTGCAGCATCTCCTGCTTGCCCGGGCCGCCGGAGTTGTTGGCCAGCTGGGACCCGAGCATTCCGATGGCGGAGAGTCCGAACAGGCCACCGGTGACGTAGCCGAGAGTCGACCCGCCTCGACCGGCGAACATCAGGGCCATCGCGAACGAGCCGGCGAGCATCGGCAGCAGCATCAGCATCTGCCCCCACGCCTTACCGCTCGGCGCGGGCACCTCGGGCGGCGCGTCCAGCAGCACCTCGCCGGAGGGATACTCCGGCTCTGGCTGGCGGGCGGGTCGCTTGACGACCACCGTGCTCACGTGGCAGACCTCCGTCGCCTCTCCTGGGTCTGGGTGCGCCGCGGTGAACCGCCCCCCGCGTCACCGGCACATGGTAGGTAGCCTTTGCCCGTCAGGACAGCCGCGGGCCGTCGGCCCGCTCCTCGTACCGAGGGGTCGTTAGTGGTCACCCAGGCCGGAACCGGACTCGCGCGCATCGCCGTCATCGCCCCCAACCGACGGTTGGACCTCGCCCTGCCCGAGCACCTGCCGCTCGTCGGGCTGCTGCCCGCCGTGCTGCGGCAGGCCGACGAGGAACCGTCGGACGGCACCAGCCACGGCGGCTGGATGCTGCGGCGCAGCGACGGCAGCCCGGTCGACCTGACCCGTACGCTGGCCGCACAGAACGTCCGTGACGGCGAAACGCTGCACCTGGTGCCGCGGCGCACCGAGTGGCCGGAGTTGGCGTACGACGACCTGATGGAGGCCGTCGCCGACGGTGCCCGACGACGTGGGGTGGTCTGGAGCCCGTTCGCGACCCGGCTGACCGGTCTGATCGTGGCCGGCGTGCTGCTGCTGCTCGGCCTCGTCGTGATCGTGACCTCCGAGGAGCCCGGCTGGCTCGGTGGTGCGGTCGCCCTCGGCGCGGCCGGGCTGCTGCTGGTCTGCGGGATCGTGCTGTCCCGGGCGATGGCCGACTCCCTCGCCGGCGCGGTCGTCGCCGCCGCCGGCCTGCCCTACGCCTTCGTCGGCGGCGTGCTGGTGATCGGCACCGGCGAGTCGGTCTGGGCGCTGGGCGCCCCGCACGTGCTGCTCGGCTCCGCGGTGCTGCTGCTCTCCGGGCTGCTCGGGCTGCTCGGGGTGGGCGACGCGACGCGGGTCTTCGTGGCGGCGGTCTTCGTCGGCTTCTGGGGCATGGCCGGCGGGCTGATCGCGCTCGGCTCCATGGATGCCGCACAGGGCAGTGCGATCGTGGTCGGTGCGGTCACGTTGCTGCTGCCGGCGATGCCGCTGCTCTCCGTGCGACTCGGGAAGATGCCGATGCCGGCGTTGCCGCGTACCGCCGCGGACCTGCTGCGCGACGAGCCGCAACCCAAGCGGGAAATCATCTACCAGGCCAC
Organism: Micromonospora sp. C51; assembly: GCF_018070435.1. Classification (NCBI taxonomy): domain Bacteria; kingdom Bacillati; phylum Actinomycetota; class Actinomycetes; order Micromonosporales; family Micromonosporaceae; genus Micromonospora; species Micromonospora sp. C51. The sequence continues at coordinate 89,156 of NZ_JAGPXQ010000019.1, forward strand.
CGCCCGGGCCGACGAGGTCTTCACCGGCATGGTCTTCGGGGCGTTCGTCGTCACCATCGCCGGCCTGATCGTGCTCACCGCCACCGGCACGCTCTCCGCGCTGCTGCTCGCCAGCATCATCTCGCTCGGCTACCTGCTGCGCGCCCGACTGGTGTCGACGGTCCGGCACCGGGTGCCGATGCTCGCCGTCGGCCTGGTGGGTCTGGGGCTGCTGCCCCTGGTCGGTGCGACCGACGCGTCGACCGGCGCCCGGGTGCTGGCCGTCCTGCCGGTGGCCCTGGTCGCGGCCGGGCTGTCAGCCGCCGCCGGGCTCGCCTACAGCCGGCGTGCCCCATCCCCCCGACTGGCCCGGCTCGGTGACATGTTCGACATCCTGCTCCAACTGGCCGTGGTCCCGGTCGCGTGCAGCGTGCTCGGCCTGTACGCGTTCATGCGCGCCATCAACGGCTGACGAGTCCGTCACCAGTCGCGGTCGCTGGCCTCGGACATTTCATTGCCCCGGATCAGGTTGACGATGGCGGAGTCGATGTCCGGGCCGACGAAGAAGTCGTCGGCCCAGTGCAGCATGAAGACCCGTCCCTGCGCGTCGGCGACGAGTTCGGACGGCCCGTCCTCGTTGTTACCGATCGGGTAGACCGGGTTCTCGAACTCCTCGGCGAAGGCCCGGGCAGCCTCCGTCACCACTCCGCCCTCTGTGGGATGGACGTAGCTGGTGAAGCCGCCGCCCAGGTCGCCGTCATTGCCGAACTGAGGCAGGTGCAGGCCACCGAATTCCACAAGCGCGGCGCGTACGACCGGAGGGCATTCCAGCCCGGCTAGTTCGTCGGCGAAGCGGACCATCCAGTGGTCGACTGCGGCGCTGAAGTCGCGGCCGGGAAACCAACCGGCCTGCTCCAGCACGTACCGCACGTCTGGCGGGAAGCGTCCCTCGGCGGCGCGGCGTTGCGCGTACCGCTCGGCGATGGTCTGCCACGGCAGCGAGGGCCACTGGGAGACCTCGCCGCTCTCCCGGTCGATGACGGCCCGGGGATACCCGGTCGCCGGGGGCGGCAGGGGCGGACCGTCGGTCGCGGCGGCGACCGGCTCGACGAGGCAGGCGACGTAGCCGAGGTCGAATTCGAACAGGGTCACGTCGAATGTGCTCCCGCGCTCGTCGGCCCATTCGCGGGCGAGGGCCAGGGCCTCGTCGCGGCTGATCATCGAAGGACTCCTCGGGATGCCGTCGTCGGTTCCGCCGGCCGACACCGGATGCGGGCACCGGCCGGCTCGACGCCGTGCCTATGGTAGGCACCGCGGTCCGGAGTTCGTGACCGTGCCGGCGTACGCCAGGGGAGGGGTGCCATGCCGTCGCGGCGGGACCAGGTTCAGTCGTACCAGTTCTTCGTCCAACGGATGACCTCCGCGCTGGTGGCGCGCGAGCCCGATCCGGAGGCGGCACCGTTCCGCAGGCTTGGTGGTGCCGGCTTCGCCAGCATCATGGTGGCCGTGCTCTGCCTGGCCGCGGTGGGGGTGTACGGCCTGCTGCGTCCCGGCGGCGCAACCAAGTGGAAGGAGGGCGGTGCGGTCATCCTGGAGAAGGAGACCGGCACCCGCTATCTGTACCGGGAGGGACGGCTGCACCCGGTGCTCAACTACGCGTCTGCCCTGCTGGCCATGGAGACTGCCGCACCGACCGTCTCGGTTTCCCGCAATTCGCTGGTCGGCACCCCGCGTGGCCCGCGCATCGGCATCCCGTTCGCCCCGGACGCGCTGCCCCCGGCCGGCCGCATCCTGGACGGACCCTGGACCCTCTGCACCCAGCCGGCGCGTAACGCGGCCGGCGGTATCGTCGCCACCACCGTGCTCACCGTCGGGCGGGCACCCGGCGGCGGGCGGGAACCGGGTGACAGCGCGCTGCTGGTGCGTGACCGCAAGACCGACCGGCTGCACCTGGTCTGGCGCGACCATCGGTACGAGATCCGCAGCGAAAAGATCGTGTTGGAGGGTCTCACCATGAGCGCCGAGCCGGTGGTGGAGGTTGGTGGGGCGTGGCTGAACGCCTTGCCCGCCGGCGAGCCGATCGCGCCTCGCCGGGTGGCCGAGCGGGGGACTCCCTCGACGGCGTTGCCGGACGCCCGGGTCGGCCAGGTTTTCGTGGTGGAGAGCCAGGGCGGCAGCCGCCAGTACTACCTCGCCGAACGGACGAGGCTGGTGCCGATCACCCCACTTCAGGCGGATGTGGTGATGGCCGACGGCGAGACCCAGTTGGCGTACCCGGGAGAGGCGAGGCCGTACCCGATCGAACTGGCTGCCGGTACCGCCGCCGCGGCGCCCAAGGCAGCCGCGCCGGCCCAGGGGCGGCATCGCGCGCCGGAGCAGCGGCCGGAGATCGCTCGGCTGGCCGGCGACCAGCCGGCGATCTGCGCGGCGTACCAACCGGGCGCCGATGAGCCGACGCTGCTGCTCGACGCGCAGGTCCAACCGGTTCGGGAGCCGGTACGCACCGGTGAGCAGACCGGTGACGGGATCCCGCTCGCCGACCGGGTCGTGATCGAGCCGGGTCACGGAGTTCTGGTCGCTGCGATCTCCTCCCCTGACCAGGAGACGGGCACTCTGAACCTGGTCACCGACCTGGGTCACCGTTACCCGCTGGCATCCGAGGGCGTACCGGCCATCCTCGGCTACTCGGAGGTGCAACCGGTACGGCTGCCTGCCAGTCTGGTGGTCCGCCTGCCTGCCGGACCGGTACTCGACCCGACGACGGCGAAACTCGCTCTCGACCCGGAGTGACCTGACCAGCCACAATGGAAATGCGGGTCGAGCAACGGTCTAGCGCGGGCTGGACACGACCCGTTACCGTTCGTACGACGATGGTGCGCGAGCACCGACTGACAGGACGCCCCGGTGAGTCGGGGCGATCAATTGAGGACGGGGGTGACTTCCGCCATGTCGATGAACACCGACACCGGCTTGATGCTGAAGACCGAAGGTGACGTCGATGCCGTCGCCGATCGGCTCACCGGCAACCTCAACTCGCTGATGGACCAGCTCGCGCCGCTGTACGACCAGTGGAAGGGCGCTGGTGCCGGTTCCTTCCAGCAGGTGCGTGAGCGGTTCGACCAGGACATGGCCCGCCTCAACGTCGCGCTGCGGGCGATCGCCGAGGCGGTCGGGTCTGCGGGTAAGGACTACGACGTCAGCGACGAGGAGATCCGGGCCGACATGGATGGCGCGGGTGCCACCGCCGGTCAGATCACCGCGGCGCTGAAGCTCTGACGGGGGAGAAGACTCATGACGGAGATTCGGTACAACTTCGCCGGGCTGAACGCCGCCGCCGACAGCTGCAGCGGTGCGGTCCGGAACATGACCGGCGAGCTGGACGGGCTCAAGTCCGGCATCGCGCCGCTGCTGGCCACCTGGGACGGCGACGCCCGAGAGGCGTACTTCCAGCGGCAGACTGAGTGGGAGTCGGCCGCCAACGACCTTCGTGACCTGCTCGGTCGGATCGAGAAGGCGCTTCGTGAGTCGGCCGCGAAGATGCAGGCCCGCGAGGCGGCGAACCGCGCGAAGTTCGGCGGCTGAACCGAGATCGCAGCACCGATGGCCCGGCCGCGCGCCGGGCCATCGCCGTCTGCGCCGCAAGACAGCCCTCGCCGTCCGGTCACTGGCGACGCCGCGCTCAACCGCGCGGCATGGAATGGGGTACCCGGAAGAAAACCTCCTCGGGTTCGTCGATCTCGGGCTCGGTCGGGGGCGGTGCCGACGGGCGGGTGGGCCGCCAACGGGTGCGGCGGCCGCGCGGTAGCAGTGTGGCCAGCACCCCGACGCCGACCGCGACCGTGGCCAGCGCGAGGCCGATCCAGAGGGCCAGCCGGCCGAAGACCGCCCAGCGGTCCGCGCGGGCCTGCGCCGCTGCGTCGTACGGCACCTCGGGCAGTGGCGGTTGGGCCACCGGGTCCCCGGTGGTCAGTCGTTCGGTGACCGCCCGGTACGGGTTGACCACGCCGCTGCCGTAGCCACGGGTGGCGTCGCCCCGGGCCGGATCGGCGGTGGCCAGGAGGCGTCTGGTGACTTCCCGGGCCGACAGGTTCGGCTCCGCCGCGCGGATCAGTGCGGCGGTCGCACTCACCATCGGGGCGGCGAAACTCGTCCCGTCGTAAGTGTTGTGTCCAGCCAGCCTGGTCGCCGCGACCACCGCACCGCCTGGAGCGCTGATGTCCACGTACGGCCCGATCTGGGACTGCCGGATCCGGGCACCATACTGGTCGATCGCGCCCACGCCGATCACGCCCTCGTAGGCCGCAGGGTAGGGCACCGGATCGGGGCGGGCACCGTCCTGATGCTGGTTGCCAGCGGCGGCGACCAGCACCACGTCCTTCTCCCGCGCGTACCGGACGGCCTGCTCAACCTCGGGGTCTGGTTGGTACAGCGTCACCGAGAGGTTGATGACATCGGCACCGTCGTCGACCGCGTGGCGGATGGCCTGGGCAAAGACGGCCCCGGTGACGGTGTCGCCGCCAGCGCCCGGGCCTTCGTTCGCGTTGCGTTCACTGACCCGGACCGGCACGATCGTGACATCCGGCGCCAGACCGTGGAAACCCACTCCGTCCTGGCGGCGAGCGGCGATGATGCTGGCCACGGCGGTGCCGTGGGACACGCAGTCCACGTCGCCTCCGGCGGTGCCGCGCAGGGCGTCGAAGCCGGTGGCCACCCGGCCGGCCAACTGCGGGTGACTGCTGTCGGTGCCGGAGTCGACGACCGCGACCCGCACTCCCGCGCCGGTGCTGAACGGCCACACCCGCTGCGGGGCGAGCCACCGCTGGTGCCAGGGAGTCTCGGTGTTGACCTCTCCCGGATCGCTCGGATTATCGCAAATCGCCGGTGCGGCAGCCGCCGGGCTCGCGACGGGAATCGTCAGAGCCGTGGCCAACAGCGTCCCCATCAGCGCAAACGTCGCGACAGGACGGTCCCGGAACATGTCTGCAAGCCTCCCGTCAACCGGTCCCGCTGCATCCTAGCGGCGGGCCGCCGCCAGACCGGGCACGCCGATGTCGTGCCCATTCAGTATGGTCGAGTTGTCACGCCCGGGCGTGAGCGGCGGATGGGACCTGCGCGGGGAGGAACACGCCATGGACGTACAGGCGCTGCGCGCCCGTGCCGACGAGCTGATGGCGCAGTTCGAGCGGATGCGCTCCGGCGTCGGTGACCTGCAACAGCAGCTCAAGAGGGTGAAGGCGACCGTCACCTCCGAAGACGGCCTGGTCACCGTCACGGTCGGTCCTCGCGGTCAGGTGACGAAGGTCGAGTTCGATCCGCGCATCTACCGCCGGCCCAACTCGAAGGAGCTTTCCGCGACGGTCACCGAGACGATCCGGCGAGCTACCGAGCAGGCCATGGCCGAGGTCGAGAAGCTGGTTCGACCGTTCGTACCGGACAGTCAGTTTCAGGCGTACATCGATCATGATCTCGACGGCATCTTCCGTCAGCTGGACAGCGAACTGCCCGGGGAGGAACGGCGATGAGCGAGCTACGCGAGACCTTCGTCAAGCCCGACGCCGCGCTGGAGGGCGCCAACGAGCTCGGCGCGGCCGGTGCTCGCCTCGCCATGACCTGGCAGAATCTCGCCGCGACCATCGGGACACTCAACGGCGACCGACCCTGGGGTGACGACGAGCCGGGCAACGAGTTCAACAAGAACTACCTCGGCGGTGACGATCAGCCGGCGCAGCGGGTCCTCGACCTCGCCGCGGACCTGGTGCCGCTGGTCGAGGTGCTGGGGCCCACCGTCAAGGGGGCGGTCGAGGGCACCGTCGACACCGACGACATGGTCAAGACGCTGTTCGGCGGAGACGACAAGTAGCAGCTCACCCGCTACGGGTCGACATCGGACAGAGGGGCTTCAGGGGTGGCGATACCCAATCCCAGGAACTCGCTGGGCGAGTACGCGTGGGTCTGGGACGCCATCTGCTGGGTGAGCGCCGGAGAGGCGTGGCCCAGCGGCGACGAGGACCGGATGCGGGAGTTGGCCGACGCGTGGCAGGCGTTGGCCGATGCGGTAAGCGAAACACTTGGCCAAGCCGATCCGGCGGTCATGAGGATCCTGCAGAGCTGGGGCGGCGGCGCCGGCGAGGCGTTCGGTGGGTTGTGGAACCAGATCGGTGTGGACCCGAACACCGGCCTGCCACTGATTCAGGAGATCTCCGCCGCATACGCCGCCGGCTGCGACCAGGCGGCTCTGGAGATTGAGTACGCGAAGCTGACCGTGCTGATCGCGGTCATCATCACCGTCATCGCGGTCTTTGTCGCGCTCCTGATGGCCTGGTTGGGCGGGGTGTCCGCGGGCGCCATCCCGGGCATCCTGGCTGGCGGCCGGCAGGCGGTGACGATCGCCTTCCGGCGACTGATCGCTCAGATGGGTCGGCAACTGTTGACCCGGGCGGGAATGCGAGCCGCGCTGCGGCTGGCCGGCACCCGGATCGGCCAGATGGCCACCAGCCAGGGCTTCCGGCGGGGCCTCAATCGCCTCGGCCGTGAGTTGGTGGAGGAGATCGGCGAGGAGCTGATCATCGACGTCGGTGCCCAGGCGTACCAGATGCACACCGGCACGCGGCGGCAGTGGGACGGCAACCGGACCCTCACCGCTGGCGTGGGTGGCGCGTACGGCGCGGTACTCGGCACCGGCATGAACTGGGCCGGCCGGCGAGCGGCACCCCGCATGCCGTTCTCGTTCAGCCCTTCCCAGCTCTCCTTCCGAGGCAGCGGCGTGGTGCGCTGGGGCAGCACGAGCCTCGCCTCCGGTGCCCAGAACGCCGTCATCTCGCCGGCTGCCAGTGTGCTCGCCAACGGCACGATCAACGGACAGTGGGCCATGCCGGGCGCGGACGCGTTCCTGGGCGGCTTCGCCAGCGGTGCCGGTCGTACCGGGGCGACGCTTGCTGGCGGCGCCGCCGGCAATCTGGGTGCTCGGGTGACCAACTGGGGTCTCGGCGGGATCGGCGTCGCTCCCGGCGCTGGCCCCGCCGCGGGCGGGATCGATCCGGGCCTGGGTGTCGGAGGTTCGAACGGGCTCGGTGATCTCGGCGGCGGCACCAACGGCGCTGGTGCCGGCTCGACCGGCGGTGGCTCCACGTCGGGTGCCGGTGCGACCGGTGGCGGTACGGGCTCGGCAGCGGACGGCGGCTCGGCCGCCTCCGGTGGTAACTCCGGGGCGAGCGTCGGTGGAGCCGGTTCGGACGGTGCCGCCAGTTCCAACGCAGCGGGCGGTACCTCCGGGGCCGGGACGACCGACACCGGCGGCGGCGCGACGCAGAACGGCACCGGCACGGTCCCCGACAGCGGAGCGGGTTCGATCAGCCTCGCGCCTCCCTCGGCGGACGGTTCGGTGGCGCCGACGAACGATGGTTCTGGTGCACCGGCAGTGGATGGCGGTGCGGCGACCGGGGACGCGACCACGGCCGCCGACCCGCGCGTCGACGGCTCCACCGGGATTCCGGTCGGAGTGCCCGGCGAAGTAGCGGCCACGACGCCGGACGGCACCCCGGCCGCCAGCGACGGCGTCGGGGATGGTGGCACCGCCACCAACGACCAGAAAGGCGGGCCGGAAGGCCGGAGTGCGCCGGTCGCCGAATCACCTGGCACCGACCGGACCAGCACGAGTACCAACACCGACACCGACACCAGCGTCAGCGACCGGACGACGAGCGAGGCGAGGGCTCAGACCGACGGTCGGCTGGTCGCGGGCCCACCGGTGGACGTCACCGCCGCACCACCCGCCGACGGCTCGACCGGGTCCGGTGCAACGGTGGCCGACAGCCCGGCAGCTGACGTCACCGACGGAGGGCGGGTCGACACCAGCGGCCCGTCCGTCTCCACGGATGCGCCACCCACCGTCCTACCGGGTACGACAGCCCCGGTGACGGCGCCACCAACCACCCCGACGGTAGGGACGCCTCCCGGCACGGCCGCGCCCACGGGACCGACCACCGCGACAAACCCGACACCCACCACCGGTACACCCGCCACGACCGGCCCGCAGGTGGCGAACACTCCGAACACCTCGACGCCGACCACGACCGGCACACCAACCACAGGCACGAACACCCAGCAGCCCTCCGGCAACACCACCACGCAACCGACACCCGCCCGGGGTACGCCGGTCGGACCGGCGGTCAATCCGACAGCGGCGAACACGGCAGGCTCGATCTCCCTCGCGCCGGCTGCGGGCCCCACCACGACGAACACCGCCCCGCCCGCCGGATCCACCCAGCAGGCTGGGCCCACCCAACAGCCGGGTACGCCCACCCAACAGCCGGGTACGCCGGCCCAACCGGCCACCCCGGCCCAACCTGCGCAGTCCGTGGCCCGGCCGGACGGGACACCTGCGCCATCCGACCCGCTCACCCCGACGGTGCCGGCACAGACGGCGGGCACCGAGCCGACGACGCCTTCCCTCGACACCACTCCCACCGCCGACCCGGCGACCGATCCGAACTCAGAGCGCACTGATCCGACTCAGCGGACCACCGACGGGCCGGTCGTGATCCCGGTGCCGACCAGCAGCGGCACCCTCCAGAGCGGGCCGACGAACCCCGGTCCCGAGACCGCGACCGGCCCGGTCGACCCGCAGACCCTCAAACGCTCCGAAGGGCCGACCGGCCGCGGTACCCACAGCTGGCAGCTGGCTCCGACCTCGGTCGACGGTGATCCGAACGGCCCTGAAGCCGAGCGCGCGCTGATTGAGGCGTCACGGACGCTGGCCGAGACCGTCCGGCGAGAGGTGAAGGCCGGGACGATATCCAAGGCCAAGCAGCCTGGCATGGCCGGTGCGCTGCTGATGCCCGACGGCAGCATCACCACGCACACCAGCATGACCGCCGACAAGAGCACCAACCCGGCCACCGAGCCGGCAGTGCATCCGCTCGCGCAGGCGGCACTGGACCGAACGGCGGCCGCTTTGGGTAAGGGTGCCGGCAAAGGGCATGGCAAGTGCGCCGAGGTAGCCCTGGTATCTGACCAGCTATACCTGCTCGAACAGCAGTGGCGGAATGCAGGCGAGCCAGGCAATTTTGAGCAGTATGCATTGGATGCTCTCCGGGGCGCCAAGATCGTTACACATCAGATCAAGCCCGCCTTTTCCAACAAGGTCCCGTACGATCTCGGGCACTATCGGCCACCGTGTAATTCGTGCGCCCACTTCCTCCCTCAGCTGCACGTTGAACCGATCAGCGATCCAGAGCGGGACGTAAGCGTCTACCAGCCCTCTGTGCCCGGCGTAGTGGGCAATGGGCCGCCGCTGAGCCGATTCCGGCCGTACGGTCAACCGGGGGGTCTGGTGCCTCCGGATCAGACCGACCAGGACGCCCTTGACTCAGCCGTTCCCCGGGACGCAGATACGGGCCGCCCGATTGTTCACCCTGACCCTCGCGTCGGTCGATGGGCGAATCTGATCAACGACGGTGGGCCGACCGTGCCGGGCCGGGACAGCAATTGCGCCGACGTCGGGCTCTCCGTCCTGTCCACCTGGTTCGGTCGGCCTGAGGTAGCGGCACAAACCGCACCGTCAGCGAGCGTCGAGACGGGCAGCACCGCGCGGCAGGAGCAGGCACTCGGAGCCTCCTTCACCCATCAGGGCACCGGAACAACCGCACTCGACGCGGTGTCCGAGGCACTTCGGGCGGCAGGTCCGGGGTCTGCAGCGTTGATTGTCACCAGTTGGGCTGACGGATCTGGCGCACACACCTGGAATGCTGTCAATCACAACGGCACCATCATCTGGCTTGACGGTCAGAATCAGATGATCTCCGACAACGGCCCACTGCACGTCGGCCGAGTGGACGGCGTCTGGTCGATCGTGCTGGATGCCGAGGGCGATCCGATCAGTAACGCTGTGCCCGAAGCCAGCACGCCGGCGCCGGTCCCGCCAGCCTCGACCGCCGACGTGCCCGCTGGCCCCACACCGGACGGCGATCCTGCCGCAAGTCCCTACCTGGACGGGCTGCCGGACACCGACCAGGCCGCTCTGCTCGACGCGCTTACCGAGGCGCAGATTGAGGCCGACCAGATCCTGGCCGACCTGCACAGCGTCAACGCCGAGGTGAACGCGCAGCTCGGGCTGACCGGCGCGGACGCGCTCAGCACGCTCGGCGAGCAGCACCGCGTCAAGGGCGCCGAGTCGCTGGCCCGCAAGTTCCGCACCGAGTTGGAGCCTCTCGGGTACGACATCGGTTCGGCGCTGGACAGCGTCAACGACGTGGTGCGGTTCTCGGTGCGGGGACCGGAGTCCGAGGCGTACGGGCCGGCGGTGGACGCGCTCCTCGCCTCGTTGGAGGCCCAGGGCTACCAGGTCACCGACCTGAAGAATTTCTGGCACCCCGGAAATCGCTTCTTCGGCCTGAACTGCACGCTCACCGCACCGTCCGGGCGTACCTTCGAGCTGCAGTTCCCGACCGACACCAGCTACAACGTCGGTAAGCAGACCCATGACCAGTACGAGGTGATGCGTGACCCGGCGCAGTCGCCGGCCGCCCGCGTACACGCGTTCCTCGACATCCTGGCCGTCAACAAGGCCAACGGCATCGCGGCGAGCATGCCGGGGGGCATGGACAGCGCCCGGTTCGACACGCCGAAGGACACCAGCTTCGCCAAGTGGATGGCGTCGCCCCGGCAGGCGAGTATCCGGGAGTCGTACCTCGACTGGCTCGGGCAGCAGGGCCTGACGTTCGCCGACGTGCTCGCCGCGCGAGGATTGGCCGCGTCCGACCTGCCGGGTCTGGACCCTGACCTGATGGGGGGCGTGCATGGCAGCGCTGACGTTCGGCTACTTCCTCCTCCGGAGACCGGAGGATCCGGACGGCCCGCCGGTGAACCTGATCGTGGAGGCGGACAGCACCGGGCCGACCCAGGCGGTGATCTGGGATCGACCGAAGCGAGCGTGGACGTTCCGGCCGGACGTGGCAGCCGCGATCCTGTGGGCGAATCCGGAACGCCACGAGATCCAGCAGGTCGACCGGGCGACGGCCGAGCGCCAGGTGGCGCACTTCGCGACGGTGCCGTTGCCGACGGAGGACGAGTTGACGGAGATCTGCCGCTCGGGGAGCTGACCGCAGCCGTCCCAGGTACCCAGAGCGGCCCGGAAGCGCTGGGCGACGTTGGCCCAGGCTCGCCGGATGTGCCAGGTGTTCCGTCGTCGGTGCCGCTCGACACCGATCACGGGTTGGCGCAGACCCGGCGGCTCGGGCCGGGCGAGCTGGCACCGTTGGAGGATCCGGGTTACCAGTGGGACGTCGAGCAGAGCCTGCGTACGCCGGACGGGTACGTCCTGTTCGCGGACCCGTCCACCCACCCGTACGGACGGTTGGTCAACGACGGTGGCCCGAGCCAGCCGGGGCGCGCCAACAACTGCCTGGACTCCGCGCTCTCGGCGCTGTCCAGCTTCTTCGGAGACCCCCGGGTGTCCTTCCCCCGCTGGCCGGACGTCCGCCCGGACGGCACGATCGAGACCGTCACCGGCGAGGCGAGTGGGCTCGACCGAGCCGAGGAATGGCTCGGTGTCGACTGGTCCGGCGGGTCGGAGGGGCTGCCCACGACCCCGGCCGAGCACGCTGCGGCCGTCGCCGAGCAGTACGCGCAGCTTCATCAGCGTGTCGCGGCGGCCGGTCCGGGCTCAGCGGCCCTCGTCGTGGCCGAATGGGTCAGGACGGATCCCCGCACCGGTGAACTCGTCCTCGACCGAGGGCAGGTACAGCTTCAGGACTCGCACGCCTTCGTAGTGGTGTTTCCGGAGGGCGCTGACGGGCCGGTCTGGTGGGATCCGCAACGAGGGACGACGTGGCCGCAGCCCCCGGCCGCGTACCTGTCGCAGACGTATGCGCTGTGGTCGATGGAGACCATGGCGGAAAGGGTTTCGGATGACGGAGGACGAGGCGCTGACGCTGATCAGACGCCTGCTGGGCACGGCGAACGAGATCGAGTTGCATCCGTTCGAGTTCGGCTGGCTGGCGAAGGAGCAGCTGTCACCACAGGAACGGGCGGAGGGCAGGCAACTGGGCCACGGGAGCTACATCATCGACCGGACGGGAGTGATCACAGTCCAGATGAGTCTGCCGGTACCACTGTTGATCACGGAGTACACGCAGGCCCGCCAAGAGGGCCGGATGACGGGTCGACAGGTCTGGCCGACGGAGGAACCGACGGCCTGACGCCGCCGGTCGGAACGGCCGGGGACGCCGCGCCATCAGGTGTGGACGGCCCGCCGCCACCGGGCGACTCCAGGCCCGCAGCCGATCCTGACGGCCCCGACCTGCGGCAGGCGGCAGCCGGTACGACCTTCGGTGGCGCGCTGCTCGACGCCGACCCCGGGCGTACCAGGATCGCCGTCGAGGCGGCCCTGACCACAGGGCCACTGCCGGACGGGGCCAGTGCCGACCCGGCCGCCGCCACGGTCACCCTGGCCACCCTCGACGGCCCCTATCCGGTACGCGTCGAGTTGACCCCGGCCGCAGCGGACGCGTCGGTCGCGCCGGTGGCCGCCATCCGCTACACCACCGACGGGGCCGTCGTCCAGGTGTCGACGAGCGCCCACCCGGATCACGTCCGGCGGGCGGTGGCGGCGGCGCTCGCCGAAGTGGACACGCTCGCCCAGCAACGGGCCGAAGGACTGCGGTTCGACGCCACCACCGCACTCGCCGAGGGCGCCCGACCGGAGGGCGACGGCACCCGCGTGCTGACCGCGCGTGACATCGGCCGGCTGGCTGAGCTGCGGGTGGTGCTCGCCGACAGCTCCACCGCCAACGATCCGGGGACCGCCGGCCAACTCCGCGCCGAGGCGCTGAGCCTGCTCGTCGCCTCCGGTCTCCTCGAACAGGAACCGGCACACCTGGTGCACGGGCTCGGCAGCAACACGCCGGTCGTCGGACCGGAGGCGGCCCGCGCCCGCCTCGACCTGATCCACCATCACCTGGGCCCGCTCGCCGCCGAGGTGGAAAGCCTGATCGGGCTCGCGCACAGCGACGGGCAGCAGCTCGTGGCGGACATCCGGGCGGCCCAGTCAGCTGTCCGCGCCGAGGCGCGTGCTTGGGCGCAACAGGCCACCGAGCTGCGCGATCAGGCCGACCTCGCACTTACCGCCAGGGTGGACGCCACCCTGGGCGTGGCGCCTGACCATGTCTTCGACCGGCTCGTGATCGGTGGTGGCTGGGCCGCGACCGCCGATTTCGTCACCATGGGGGCCGCTGCGGACGCCGGCCACGGCCTGCCGCCGGTGCTCTGCATCTCGCAGGGACACGACCCGTGGGCGGAACGCCAGGCGCTGCTGATGGGACAGATCCCGTCGGAGCTGGAGCTGCCTGGCCTGCCGTTCCAGCCGGGCGACCTGGCCGAGGAGGGCACCCAGTTCACCCCCTCCGACGTCTTCGCCGACGCCGTGGGCGCGGCGCGGGCGCTCTCCGGCATGCCGACCTACCAGGGCACCGCCACCTCGATCACACCCCGACCGGCCGACGCCACGGGCTGGCCCGACGGCGCCAACTTCCGGGTGACAGTCAACGGCCGGGACGTTTACACCACCTCCGTCGACATCGCCAGCGGGCCGGGACCGTCCCGGGTACCGAGCGTGCCGGCCGACGCCACCGGCAGCTACGTCGACCCGACCACCGGCTACCGGGTCGACCGCTCCGGCAGCGCACCGCTGTTCCGGGACCCGGACGGCAACCCGATCGCACCGGAGAGCGTGCCACCGCCCGTTCGAGCTGTTCTCGGCGGCCCCGGCACCGGCCGGTCGGATCTGCCGCTGCTCGCGGATCTGACCGGGCGACCCACCGACCCACTGGTGGTCGACCCGACATCCGGCTACGCCGTGGACGTCACCACCGGTCAGGTTCTCGACCCCGACGGTGCGCCGGTGGATGCCGGTACCGTGCCGGCCGAGGTCGGGGCCAGGCTGGGCTTCGCCCCGGACGGATCCTTCAGCGATCCCCGGCCGTCCGCGCCACCTGTCGACTTCGGTGGGCAGAACCTCGCCGACGCCTACCGCCCCGGTGACCGGGTGCTCGTCTTCGGCGCGGGGGCCTCCGGCGCGTGGGACATCGAGCAGGCGGTGGCGTCGCCCGCCGCGAGCGTCGACTGGTCGGCTCGGGCGATGGACCCGCCGCCCGACCAGCTCACCGGTGATCCGGCCCAGGACGCGGAGGCACGCCTGCGGCACAGCTTCGGCGGTGGCTACAACCGGCGGAACACGCTGCCCGACGTCGGTGCCTACGCCGACACGGTGCAGAGCCAGGTCGACCGATCGCTGCGGGAGATCGTCAGCCTCCGGCACACCGTCGATGGTGGCTTCCTGGTGGAGTTCACCGACGGCAGCCAGCAGGCGTACGACCGGGTGGTGCTCTCGATCGGCCAGGCGGCCGAGTTCCCGGGAGGCGTCGCCGGCCTGCTTCCCGACCTCGACCTCGCCCCTATCGAAGGGCCGGCTACCGATCCGGTAGGCGTCGCCGACGTGCTGGGACTTCACGACGGCAGTGGTCAGCTACGCGTTCTGGGCGCGGCAAGTGTGGCTGGCCCAGTGCTCGGCAGGGTCGACGAGACGGTGGGGGAGGCGATCCGCCGCCAGGCCGGGGCGCTGCCGGCCGACTCTCGGGGAATCGCGCCCAGCATCCGGTTCCATGCTCAACGGATCGCCGAGGCCAACCGGCCGGCGCCGCCGGCCGCACCAGATGACAGTCCGACCACACCTGGTTCCCCGTCCGGGCCGGACGCCTCAGACCTCCTCCCACCCGACACCGAGCCAGCGCCATCCCCATTGGACGTCCAGCCAGGGCAGGGCTCCGTACCGGGCGATCAGTTCCTGCCCGAGCGGGGGCATCTCGACCGAGATGGGCTTGCCGTCGATGTCCTGTCCGTATCCCTGAGCGGTGACCTCGACGGGGTTGCGTCGCAGGTCGACGTAGCGCAGGTCGGGCAGGTTACCGGTGGCGGCGAGGGCCTCGGCCCCGGCCGGTCCGATGCCGCAGCGGGCCAGGCCCAACCAGCGGAGTCGGCGCAGGTGCGGGGAGTCAACGAGCGCGGCGAGCCCGTCGTCGCCGATCGGGTTGCCCCGCAGGTCGAGGGCGATCAGGCGGTCGAGACCCGCGACCTGGGCGACGTCCGTCATGAGGCCGGCGGCTTCGACCAGGACCAAATGGCGGACGGGATGGTGGGCCCAGACCTGCTCGCCGTGGTCGATGAAACTACGGGCGGTCATGGTGACCGATTCGATCAGGCCGTTGCGGATCCGCCAGTCGACGAGCAGGTGCGCGACGCCGGCGGCGAGCCGCTGGCGGAGTCGCCGGTGCAGGAGCATCACCTCCCGCGTGTTGCGGATTCCGTCGAGGTCGAGGCGGATCAGCTCGGCGTGCTCGGGGTCGGTGGTGCCGACGGCGTCGGCGTACCGTCGCCGCAGGTCGAGGTCGTCGGGATGGGCGAGAATGGCGGCGTAGAGGTCGGCGGGCGTGGCCATGACGGCAGCGTATCGACGGATGGCGCGCTCACCACCACCCCGACCCCGTCATTGCCGGAGAGCCGCCGGTTCGGGCCGGGTGAGCTGGCACCGCTGGAGGATCCACGCTTCCAGGACGATCTCGCGGCGAGCCTTGAGACCCCGCGGGGGTACGAGATCTTCGCGGACCCGTCGACCCATCCGTACGGGCGACTGGTCAACGACGGCGGGCCGGAGCAGCCTGGCCGCTCCAACAACTGCATCGACTCGTCGTTGGCGGCACTGGCCAGCTTCCACGGCGACCCGCAGGTGTCCGTACCGCGATGGGCGGACCGGTTCGACGACGGCTCGATCGACCGCGTCACCGGCGAGCGGGGCGGACCGGAGCGCGCCGAAGCGTGGATCGGCGGGGAATGGATCGGCGGTCCCGACAGCCTGCCGATGGACCCGTCCGCCCGTACCGGCGCCGTCGCCGCCCAGTACGCGGACCTTTACCGGCAGGTGGCGGATGCCGGTCCGGGAGCGTCGGCGCTGGTGGTGGCGGACTGGCTGCTCCTCGATGCTGCCGGAAACGTCGTGCTCGACGACGCTGGCCGGCCCGAGGTCGACAGCTCGCACGCCTTCGTGATCGTCTTTCCGGCGGGCGCCGACGCGCCGGTGTGGTGGGATCCGCAGACCGGGACGACGTCGGTGCAGATGCCGGCCGCCGATGTGCGGGAAACCCACGCCCTCTGGGCGATGATGGTGCCTGACGGAGAGGGGCGAGTTGACCGAGGACGAGGCGCTGACGCTGATCAGCCGACTGCTGCGAACCGGGAATCCGATCGTGCTTCGGGAGTTCGAGTTCGGCTGGCTGGCCCGGGAGAGACTCTCGGAGCAGGAGCGGACCTCGGGGATGCACGTGGGTCAGGGCAGCTACATCATCGACCGGTCGGGAGTGATCACAGTGCACTCCAGCCTGCCGCCACGTCGGGTGATGGAGGAGTACGCGCAGGCACGACGCGAGGGCAGGATCAAGGGCCGGCAGGTGTGGCCCGAGGCGGACCCGACCGCCTGACGCAACCGGACGACGCGGCCGGGGACGTCGGGCGCACCGGCCCCGGCGACCCTCCGGGACCGGGCGCTGCCGCCCCCGCGACCGCTGCCGACGGGCCCGATCTGCGGCGGGCTGCCGCCGGTACCACCTTCGGCGGCGCGCTGCTCGTTGCCGACGTGGGGCGTACCTCGGCCGCCGTGGAAGCCGCACTGACGGCGGATCCATTGCCCAGCGGGGCGAGTGTCGACCTGGGCGCCGGCACCATCACCCTGGATACGCTCGACGGCCCCTACCGGGTACGCATCGAGCTGACCGACCCTCCGGCGGACGCGCCGCTCGTGCCCGTCGCCACCATCCAGTACGGCGTCGATGGTGCCGTGGTGCAGGTGTCGACCGGCGCACACCCGGATCATGTCCGCCGCGCGGTGGTGGCAACTCTCGCCGAAGTGGACACCGTCGCGCAGGATCGGGCCGCCGGGCTGCGGCTCGACGCGACCACGGCCCTCGCCGAGGGGGCCCGGCCGGAGGCCGGCGGCGTCCGGATCGTCACCGCTCGGGACATCGGTCACCTCGCCGAGTTGCGGGTCGTGCTCAGCGACAGCTTCGCCACGACCGATCCGGCCCAGGCCAGCCAACTGCGGGCCGAGGCGTTGAGCCTGCTCGTCTCCTCCGGCCTGCTGGAGCAGGAGCCCCTCCATCCGGTGCACGGACACGGTGACAATGTGCCGGTGGTCGGGCCGAAGGCGGCCCAGGCCCGCCTCGATCTGATCCGGAACCAGCTTGGTGACCTCGCCCCGGAGGTCGAGAGCCTGATCGGGCTGGCGCAGAGCGACGGGCAACAGCTCGTCGCAGAGCTGCGCGCCGCTCAATCGGCCGTCCGCGCCGAAGCCCGGGCCTGGGCCCAGCAGGCCACGGCCCTGCGCAACGAGGCCGATCTCGCGCTGACGGCCAGGGTGGACTCCGCGCTGGAGGCGGCACCCGACCACGTCTTCGGCCGGCTGGTGATCGGTGGAGGCTGGGCCGCCACCGCCGACTTCGTCACCCTGGGCGCCCCGGCCGACACCGGGACCGGCCTGCCGCCGGTGCTCTGCGTCTCGCAGGGACACGACCCGTGGGCGGAACGGCAGACGCTGCTCATGGGGCAGGTCCCCACGGAGCTGGAACTTCCCGGGCTGCCGTTCCAACCGTCCGAACTGGCCGAGGCGGGCACCCAGTTCACCCCGTCCGACGTGTTCGCCGACACCGTGGGCGCGGCCCGGGCGCTCAGCGGCATGCCCACCTACCAGGGCCTGGCCACCTCGGTCACGCCTCGTCCGGCCGACGCCGCCGGGTGGCCCGATGGCGCGAACTTCCGGGTGACCGTCAACGGACGCGAGTTCTTCACCGCATCGCTGGACATCGCGGCAGGTCCCGGCCCGGCCCGGGTGCCGAGCGCGCCGGCCACCACCGATGGCCAGTACGTCGACCCGACCACCGGCTACCACGTGGACCGGTCCGGAGCGGCTCCGGTGTTCCGCGACGCCACCGGCGCGGTCGTCGACCCGGGTGGCCTTCCCCCGGCCGTGAGAACCGTCCTCGGCGGCCCAGGTGCCGCGGACCTGCCGCTGCTCACCGACCTCACCGGGAGACCGACGGATCCGCTGGTGGTCGACCCGTCCTCCGGCCACGCGGTCAACATCCTGACCGGGCAGGTTCAGGACCAGGCAGGCAACCCGGTGGACCCCCGGGCATTGCCCGAGGAGGTCTCGGCCCGGCTCGGCCTTACCCCGGACGGCTCGTTCACCGATCCTCGCCCGGCCGCGCCACCTGTCGACTTCGGCGGGCAGAACCTGGCCGACAGCTACCAGCCGGGCGACCGGGTGCTGGTCTACGGCGCGGGTCCGTCCGGCGCGTGGGACATCGAGCAGGCCGCGGCCTCCACGGCGGGGCGCATCGACTGGTCGGCTCAGGCCAGGCCACTACCGGCGCACCAGGTGACCGGTGATCCCGAAGTCGATGCCCGAGCGCAACTGGAGTTCAGCTTCAGCGGCGGGGACAACCGGCGGAACAACCTGCCGGGCCTCGGCGCGTACTCAGACGCGGCCCAGACGCGCGTTTCGGACGTGTCGCTGCGCAGCGTCGTCGGCATCCGTCACACCGTGGACGGAGCCTTCCTCGTCGGTTTCAGCGACGGCACCGAGCAGATCTATGACCGGGTGGTGCTGTCCATCGGTCAGGAGCCCCGGCTTCCCGGTGGCGTGTACGCCATGCTGTCCGAGGTGGAACTGTCGGCGCTTGAGGGGCCGCCCCTCGACGCGGACAAACCCGTCCCCGACCTGCTGGGCCTGCGAGACAACTCCGGCCAGCTCAGAGTCCTCGGCGGTGCCGCTGTGGCCGGTGCGCTCCTGGCTGAGACTGGTGCCGCCGTCAGACAGGCTGTGCAACTTCAGGCCAGTGCGCTGCCAGACGACTCGCGGGGTATCCCGCCCAGCATCCGTTTCCATGCCCAACGGATCGCAGAGGCGAACCGTGGCGTCCCGCCCGTGCCGTCGCCCGACGGCGGTGGCAGCGCACCGCTGGAGCCGTCAGACCTCGTCCCAGCGGACGACGCCGAGCAGTCTCCAGCCCCACTGCTCGTCGAGCCAGGGCAGGGGTCCGTAGCGGGCGATCAGCTCCTGCCCGAGCGCGGGCATCTCGACCCAGACGGGCGATCCGTCGATGTGCTGCCCGTAGCCCTGAGCGGTGACCTGAACGAGATTGTCGGACAGGTCGACGTAGCGCAGGGCGGGCAGGTTGCGGGTGGCGGCCAGGGCCTCGGCCCCGGCCGCGCCGATGCCGCAGCCCGCCAGCCCCAGCCAGCGCAACCCGCCCAGATGGGGGGAGTCGACAAGCGTGGCGAGCCCGCCGTCGCCGATCGGGTTCCCGCTCAGGTCGAGGGCGACCAGCCGGTTGAGGCAGGCGACCTGGGCGACCTCGGTCATGAGCCCGGCGGCCTCGACCAGGACCAGGTGGCGGACGGGATGGTGGGCCCAGACCTCCTCGCCGTGGTCGACGAAGGTGCGGGCGGTCATGGTGACCGACTCGATCAGGCCGTTACGCAACTGCCAGGTGTTGAGCAGGTGGGTGACCGGCTCGGCGAGCCGGGGGCGGATGCGCCGGTGCAGGTACACCGACTCCCGGGTGCCGTAGGACCTGGCCAGGTAGAGACGGATCAGCTCGGCGCGTTCCGGGTCGGTGGCCTCGATGGCGTCGGCGTAGCGCCACCGCAGGTCGAGGTCGTCGGGGTCGGCGAGGATGGCGGCGTAGAGGTCGGCGGACGTGGCCATGACGCCAGCGTATCGACGGGTGACTCGATAACTGCCGGTGCCGTTCCGGGCTCCACCTTCCATGGTCTGGGCCGCCCGGTCGCCGACCCGGCGGCGGTGCTGGATCTGGCCCGGTCCGTGCTGCCGCAGGTGGCGCCGTACGCCCAGGTGGACGCGGTGGTGGCGGTCGGGCCGGAGCTGTTCGAGATCCGCTCCGCCGGGCAGCACCCACTGACCGTACGGCTGACCAGTGGCTCGTTGACCGACGGCCTGGTGGCCCGGTCGCAGCGCGACCCCGACGGCACCTTCACCGTCACCGTCTCCGACCGGGCCGCCGACCAGGTGGTGGCACGGGCGCTCGCGCACGAGGTAGCCGAGCTGGTGGCGCTGCACGAGACCGGTCGGGCGCTGGTCGGCCCGCTGGACCCGGGTAACGTCCAGGGGCCGATCGACCCGGCCGGACTGACCGCCCACGACCGGGGTCGGATGGCGGAGATCCGGCTGCTCGCCGCCACGTACGCCGCCGACCCGGCCGCCCGACCGGCCGTACGCGCCGAGATCGACGCGCTCGCCGGTCACCTTGGCCTGCGCGTCGGTGACCCGGACGTCCGGTCGCGGTGGGCGCTGCTACCTCGGGACGTGCTGGCGCACCTGATGCAGCTCAGCGTGCCGTCGATCACGCCCGACGCGGTCTCCACGGTGCTGGCCGGTGCCGCCACCCTCACCGAGGTCGAGCGGATCAGGATGATCGACTACCGGGCCCGGCTGGCACCGGACTTTCAGGTTCCGCACCAGGCGGAGCTGGACGCCAGGCTGCGGGAACTGGCGACCGAGGCCGAACACGCACAGTCCGGCATGCCGCGGATGCCCGCCTTCGCCGGGCAGATCGTCGGCATCCCGCAGGCACAGCTCGGCCGGATCCGGGCGGTGGATCCGCAACTCGCCGACCGGCTCGCCACCGAGGGCATCTACGTCGACCTGACCGGGCGCTACGACCTGCGCCCGTACATGGTGCCGAGCGTGCCCGCCGTCGACCTCGGCGCGGCACGCCCGGCGTTCGACCTGACCACCGAGGCCGGGCGGCGCGCCCAACTGCACGAGGATCGGCAGCGGGCCCGAGCGGCACTGCGCAGCCTCCGCGGCGACCAGGCAGCGGCCCTGCTCACCGGGCACGACTTCCACTACCAGGGAACCGCCAGGTGGATGGGGCTGGTGCCAAATGTTCTGACCGAGGCGCTGCGCAGCATCACCCCCGCGTCGACGGCCACTGCCGCCACCGTGGAGAACTCCGCGACGCAGGAGGCCACCGGAGAGATCCGGGTCGCGGCCGACCGGGTGACCCTGCCACCGGAGTCGGCAGGCCAGCCAGGTCCGGTCTACGGGCCGGCGCTGGACGCCCGTACCGGACAACCGCCGCCGTTGTTCGACGGACCGCCGAAGCGGGAGGACGTGCAGCAGGGGGCGCTCGGCGACTGCGGCATGATCGCCGTGATCGGCTCGGTCGCCGGTCAACTGCCGGACACCGTCGCGCAGATGTTCCACCCGAACCCGGACGGCTCGGTCGACGTGCTGCTACACGAGACCAGTGGGCCCGACCGCGCGATCACACCGACCGGCCGACAACTGCGGGTGACCGTCTTCCCGGACGTGCCGTTGCATCCGAACTCGAACGGTCACAGCGCCTACGCCGACCAGTCCGTGGTCGGGGCGTCCTGGGCGTCGCTGCTGGAGAAGGCGATCGCGGCGATCGACCGTACCTGGACCCAGCAGCGCCACGACCAGTGGCAGCAGCAGTGGAC
This sequence comes from Micromonospora sp. C51, assembly GCF_018070435.1. Lineage (NCBI taxonomy): Bacteria > Bacillati > Actinomycetota > Actinomycetes > Micromonosporales > Micromonosporaceae > Micromonospora > Micromonospora sp. C51. The sequence goes on from NZ_JAGPXQ010000019.1 coordinate 110,723, forward strand.
CGCCCGACCGGGCGTGGACGCCACGCAGGCCGCCCCGCTCGGCTACGCCCGCCTGGACAACGGCAGCAGCCGTCTGGTGCAGGCGGAGCTGCTCAGCCAGCTCACCGGCCTGCCGACCGGAGTGAGTGAACTGGACCCGACACCGGGACGGGAGGCCGACGCCGAGGCACGACTGGCAGCCCTGCTCGCCGCCGGCAGCCCACTGATCACCGGCACCCGACCGGCCAGCGCCTACGCTGCCCAGCCAGGCGGCAAGCCACCGTACGGACTGGTCGCGGGGCACGCGTACGAGATCGTGTCGGTGGCGAACGGCGAGGTGCAGCTGCGCAACCCGTGGAACTCCCGCCACCCGGCGCCGATGCCACTGCGCGCCTTCCTCGACCTGATGAGCCCCTGGTACGCCCACGTCGAGCCGGCACGCAGCACGGTGGCCGCGTTGCCCGGCTCGGAGTTCCACGGCCAGGGCCGTCCTGCCGCCGACGCCCCGGCCGTGCTGGACCGGGCCCGGACGGTGCTCCCCGCCCTGGCGGGAACGATCGGCGCTGACCAGATCGTGGCGGTTGGCCCCGACGTGTTCGAGCTGCGCGCGCCCGGCCTGGAACCGCTGCGCGTGCGGGTCACCGCCGCCGCGCTCGCCAGCGGCGTCGTGGCGCAGACCATCCGCAACCTGGACGGCACCTTCACCCTGACGGTCTCCGATCGTGCCTCGGATCTGGCGGTCGACCGCGCGGTGGTGCACGAGGCCGCCGAACTGCTGGCCCGGCACGAGTCCGGCGCCGCCCAGGCCGGGCTCTTCGACCAGGGCGCGGCGGAGGGGCCGATCGATCCCGCCGGCCTTTCGGCCCGGGACCGGGGCCGGCTGGCCGAGCTGCGGCTGATGGCCGCCTGGTACGCGCAGGCAGATCCCGCCTCCCGGCTGGCACTGCGAGCCGAGATCGACACCCTGGTCGACCGGCTGGGCCTCCGCTGGGGTACGCCGGACGCAGCGGCCCGGCTCGCGGTCCTTCCCGCCGAGGTGTGGACCCAGGTGATGCAGCTGAGCCTGCCGGTGATCACGCCGGAGGCGGTGGCCGGTGCCCTGGCCGTCAACCCCAACCAGACGATGGTCGAGCGCTTCCGCGCGATCGATTACCGCAGCCGGCTCGCCCCCGACTTCCAACCGCCACCCGCCGCCGACCTGGCCGCGAAGCTGCGCGAGTTGGCCGTACACGGGGAGCAGAGCCAATCCTCACTGCCCCGGATGCCCGCCCTCGCCGGGCAGCTCATCGGTCTGCCGCAGAACCTGCTTGACCAGGTCCGCCGAGTCGACCCACGCCTCGCCGACCGGCTCGCCACCGAGGGCATCTACGTCGACCTGACCGGCCGCTTCGACCTGCGTCCGTACACCCTCGACGGCGCACCCGAGTTCAACCTGGAGAGGTCGGCGCCTGCGTACGACCTGAACACCCCGGCCGGCCGAAACGCGCTGCTGATCGAGGACCGGACGCGCACCTACGCCGCCTTCCACGTGGAGTACGGGTCGAATCCCGCGGCCGTCGCGGTGCTCACCACGCACAGCTTCCATTACCTGTCCGACGCGCGGCGGATGGGGCTGGTGCCGACGGCGCTCGCCGAGGCGCTGCGGGCGATGATGCCGCCCGACCCGGCCGTCGAGACCGAGGTCATCCCGACCGTGACCACCGGCGAGATCGCCGTGGTCGCCGACCGGGTGACCCTTCCCGACCCAGACCCCGAGTTTCCGGTCGAGTACGGTCGCGCGCTGCTGAGCGCGACGGGTAAGCCGGCGCCGCTTCATGACGGTACGCCCCGACGAACGCAGGTGCAGCAGGGCGTGCTTGGCGACTGCGGGATGCTGGCCACGATGGCGGCCCTCGCCGGGCATCGACCGGAGAGCATCCCCCAGCTGTTCCAGCCGAGACCGGACGGCACGGTGGACGTGCTGCTGCACGAGAGTGTCTTGCGCGGAGACGAGTCGGCGGCGACCGGGCGACGCGTTCGGATCAACGTGCGACCCGATGTTCCAGTGCACGCCGGGAGTTCCTGGGCCGCGTATGCCGATCAGTCAGAAGTCGGCGTCGGTTGGGCGGCAGTGTTGGAGAAGGCGCTCGCGGCGGTCGACCGAACTTGGACCAAGGACCGGCATGAGCAGTGGCAGCGCGAGTGGCGCGGGTGGGAGAGCAAGGACGACCCACACCGTGCCGCACCGGTGGGCTACGCGCGGCTCAACGTCGGCAGTACTCCGCTGATGCAGGCCGAGCTGCTCACTCAGCTCACCGGCCTGCCGGCCCGGCAGACGCCGCTGGATACGCGGCCGGGTCGAGAGGCGGCGGTCGAGCGACACCTGGCGGCCCTGCTCGCGGCCGGCAGCCCGATCACCATCGCGACCTGGCCTAAGGAGAGCTATCCCGGGCTCGCCGTGATGCCGTACGGGCTGAAGGCGAAGCATGTCTATGAGATCGTTGCGGCGCAGAACGGCCAGGTGCAGTTGCGTAACCCGTGGAACACGGAGCATCCGTCGCCAATGTCGCTGCGGGCGATGCTGGACCTGATGGGTCCGTGGTGTGCGCACCTGGAGCAGGCACCCGCCGCCGCCCTGCCGTCGCCTTCGGTGGGCGGCGGGCCCGCAGCGAACGTCCAGCCACTCGTGCCGTCGCCCCGATCGTCCGTCGAGCAGATCGTCGACCGTCCGCTGGCCGTTCCGAGCCCGGCCTCTCCGCTGATCGATCAGCCCGGTCCGCCGGCTAAGCCCGCGTCACCACCGCGCACCCTCGGTCGCACTCACCTCGATGACGAGCGGTACGTGATTGGCTACTTCGCGTTGCTCGCTTCGGACGGTAGCGTGACTGGCCTGATGGTGTCCGAGCTCGGCGGCCCGGGACGCTCGCTGCGCTGGACGGCCGGTGGCATGGTGCCGGCGCAGGCGACTCCGGCACCGGTGGATCGTGCGGAGGCCGAACGGATCGCCCGCGACGTGCTCGGTCTCGTGCTTCCGGCCGAGCCGGCGCTCTACGACATGCTGGACACCTGATCGTGCCTGAGGAAACCGGGAGAGAGCTGGTGCGCTCGTTTACTCATGTGGCTGCCGTCCGGAACAACACGACGACGCCGGTCGGGCCGGCCCGATTCGGAGTGCGCTGGGTCGACGTCGGACCACCGGTGCGTGCCGAGATCATCGTCATGCCATTCCGGCGCGACGAGAGTTTCGCCCACGAGGTCTCGCTCGGGGAGACCTTTCCAGTAGGCGAGGAGACCTGGCGTTTCGCGGATCTGGACATGACCAGTGCGGACGACTGGAAGGTCACTGTCCGTCGGGTGGACGAGGACGAGGTGATGGAGCCGCCGAGTGGCCGGCTGTGGAAGCGGGCCCGGCTGCGGCCGTACGGTCAGTTGGACGAGGCCCAGCTCCAGTCGTTGGAGGCGGCGCTCGGGGCCCAGCTACCGCGGGAGTATCGCGTCTGGCTGGGTCGGAACAACGGTGCGCAGCCTGAGGTGCCACACCACATCCCCGGCATGCCTGTCGCACTGCTTCCGTCGAGCCCGCTGTTCGGCGTCCACCCTGAATATCCTCCGTTCGATCTGGTGCATGCCCAGCGTCGACACCGGGATCCGTGGCTCTCACCGGCCTGGCTCGTGATCGCGAATACGGCAGCCGGACTGCTTGTCGTCTCGGCGGAATTGGGCAACGAGAGCGTCTACTTTGTGAACGAGCTCGACCTGGTCGGCCCACCCGACCCGGCCGCCACGGCCGCACGGGAACGGAAGCTGAGGGCGGTGGCCTGGTCGATGTACGAGTTCATCGGCAGGCTCACCCCGATGGAACTGGACCACCTTCCGCCCGCAGAGATCCACCCGCCCGGGACGTTCACGGACCCCGCCAACTACGAGAACGGGCAGCTCTGAGCAAGGTGCGGCCGGCCGTTCGTTGCTGAGGAAACCGGGAGAGAATTGGTGCGCTCGTTCACTCATCTGGCCACCGTCCGGAACAACACGACGACGAGCGTCGGTCTGGCCCGGTTCGCGGTTGGCTGGGTCGACGTGGGGTCGTCGGTGCGGGCCGAAATCATCGTCATGCCCTCTGCGGGCGGAGATGACTCCGCCCACGAGGTCACCCTCGGCGGGACCTTCCCGGTGGGAGAGGAAACCTGGCGCTTCGCAGATCTGGACATGGTCAGTGCGGACGCGTGGGAGGTCACCGTCCGTCGGGTGGACGATAACGAGGTGCTGGATCCGCCCACGGGCCGGCTCTGGAGGCCAGCCCGGCTACGGGCCTATGGCCAACTGGAGGAAGCACAACTCCAGGCGTTGGAGGCAGCCCTTGGCGCTCGGCTGCCAGCGGGCTATCGCGACTGGCTTGGCCGGACCAACGGCGCACAGCCTGAGACGGAACATCACATCCCAGGCGTGCCGTTCACCCTGTTGCCGGAGCGCCCGCTGTTCGGGGTGCACCCCGAACGCCCCCCGATCGACCTGGCACACAGCCAACGTGTGCACCGCGATCCCTGGTTGTCGCCGGACTGGTTGGTGATCGCCAATCCGTCGGGCGGGCTGCTCGTGGTCTCAGCCAGCAGGAGGGGCGACGAGTCGGTCTACTTCGTGCACGAGTTGGACCTGGTCGGCCCTGCCGGGCCAGCCGCCTCGGCGGGCCGGGCACGGAGCCTCGCTGAGGTGGCCGGGTCGATGTGGGAGCTGATCGGTCGGCTGACACCGACGGACGAGGCAGATCATCCGGCGGCACAGTTCGTACCCCCCGCTGCCGTTCCGAACTCCAGCCACGACGAGGACGGGCAGGAGTAGCCGGACGACAGTGCTGTTCAGCTGAGCCGGGAGAGCATGCCCGCGTACGCGTCGCGGACGGCGGTGAGGCGGTCGCGCCGGAACCGGCCGGGCTCGCGCTGGTGTAGCTGCCGGCCGCGGTCCGTGGTGAAGGCGTTCGCTGGGACGACGGCACCGTCTGGCGGGATGAACTTGCCGACCTCCTCAAGTGCGGCCACGGCCCGGGTCAGGGCGGCCCGCGCCCGCTGACCGGCCTCACCGCCCCCGGGGTCGGCCGGCACCTGACCGGCGTACGCGTCAGAGACCAGCAGCCATTCCCCCGGGTCGAGTAACTGGGAGGGTTCATCCCCGCCATAGCGGAAGCCACCGCCGGCCGGCGGTGCCGCTGGCGGTAGCCGAAAGAGGAACTCCCGTTCCTGGCCGCATCCGACGCAGGCGCCCGTGTACCGGCTGGCCAGATCACCGTCGTCGAGCGCTACCACCGCGCTCTGCCGGGGGAAACGCGTCTCCCCGCAGCTGCACGGGTGCAGATCCATGTAGAGGTGCGCCTCCGCGTTGGTGCGGCTCCGCAGGGGGTTCATGCGAACCACCGTACCGATCGGACGCTTCCGCCGACGTCCCGGTCCGGCCGCTGGCATACTCGCCGACCATGGTGCTGTCACGCGGCTGGGCAGTGTTCCTCACCGGAGTGGGGATATGGACCTGGGCGATCTGGCCGAGGTTTGCGGTAGCCATCTGGAATGACCCGAGGTCGTGGGTGAGCGGGGTGGTCGGGGCCTGGCCGGCGACCGCCTTCCTGTGGGTGCACGCACTGCTCATCGGGGCGTCGTTGGCTATCGGCACCGCTGTGGGTCTGCTGGGCCTTCGCGGGTGGCGGGCGTCCCGACGCGGTACGCCTTGAGCCGCCGTCCATGCACCTGTCGGCTGACTCAATTGGCGAGTGGAGGGTGGGGTGGACGCACCGGGGGGCGGGGCTTCAAACGAGTGTGACGGGGACCGCTCCGCGCCGATTTGACGATCAATCCGCCGGGCGCGTAACTTTCTCTCTGCCAGCGCGGAACGGGCAAACAGAGCGAAAGCCCTGAGAGTCGGATTCCGGGTGGCACCGGGTTCGCGAGGACATCGTCCTCTGTGGACTCGGCCGGGTGGGGCTCGACCGGGCCGCCTAGGGGCGGGTTTGGTGGGGCGGAACCGACCGGGTAAGGTTTACGACCGGCAGGGAACCGGGCGAGCGTGCGGGCAACCGTAGCGGCCGGCCTGCCAAATCCGATGACCGAGTCAAGCGGGTGACCGCTGTGCTCGATCGCGGGTGCCGAACCACCTGAAGCGTGACGGACCGGGACAAGCCGGTTTGACTCGCCGCAGACGGTGAGGTAACGTAGTAAAAGTGCCCGGCGCGGGAGCGGTGGGTGGGATGGTTGCCCCGGATGGGATCCACGGTGTGGGTTTCGGATGGTGTGTGGTTGTTCTTTGAGAACTCAACAGGGTGCTTGATATGCCAGTGCCAAGTTAGTTTTTTTCCCGGGCTGGCCAGTTTTGCTGGTTGGTTTGGATTCCTTTGGCAACATTTTTTGTTGCTGGGATGGATTTTCCTTCAGGTTTTTGTTGGAGAGTTTGATCCTGGCTCAGGACGAACGCTGGCGGCGTGCTTAACACATGCAAGTCGAGCGGAAAGG